>JAEEYV010000048.1 GCA_016288295.1 Alphaproteobacteria bacterium | reverse complement strand
AGCGAAATGAAAGAGTTTTTTCCCAACAATCACGTTGAATACTTTGTTTCATATTATGATTATTATCAGCCCGAAGCCTATGTTCCCAAAACCGATACTTACATTGAAAAAGACTCCGCCATCAATGAGCAGATTGACCGCATGCGTAACTCTGCCACCCGCAGCATTTTGGAAAATCGCGATGTAATTATTGTTGCATCTGTTTCTTGTATTTACGGTTTGGGCGATGTCGCCTCATATTCAGCCATGACTTGCGAACTAAAAATCGGTGACAATATTGAAATGCCCGATGTCTGCCGCAGATTATCCGAACTTCAGTATGAGCGCAATCAACAAAACTTTATCCGCACCACATTTCGTGTTCAAGGTGATACTTTGGACATCTTTCCCGCCCACCTTGAGGATCGGGCTTGGCGCATATCCTTTTTCGGCGACGAAATTGAAAATATTTACGAATTTGATGCCCTGACCGGAAAACGCATTACCGACCTTGAAAAGGTTGTGGTTTATCCGGCGAGTCATTACGTTACTCCGCGCCCCACACTTTCACAAGCCATTGTAAATATCAAAAAAGAGCTTCAGGACCAGTTGCAAATATATCGAGAAAACAATCAGTTGCTTGAGGCGCAGCGCTTGGAACAGCGCACTCGGTTTGATTTGGAAATGCTGGAAACCACCGGACATTGCAAAGGCATCGAAAACTATTCGCGTTATCTTACCGGACGAGCCGCCGGCGAACCACCTCCGACATTATTTGAATACCTGCCTGACGATGCCTTGCTTTTTATTGACGAAAGCCATATTTCCGTACCTCAAATCGGCGGTATGTTTCGCGGCGACCGCAATCGTAAATCAACTCTGGCACAATATGGATTCAGGCTTCCGTCTTGCCTGGATAACCGCCCGCTCAAATTTGAAGAGTGGAATAAAATGCGTCCGCAAACCATCTTTGTTTCAGCCACTCCCGGCGATTGGGAATTGGAACAGAGTCATGGCAGTTTTGCCGAACAGGTTATCCGCCCCACTGGGTTGGCTGATCCGATTTGTTTGGTAAGACCGGTTGAAAATCAAATTGACGACCTTATGAAAGAATGTCGCAAAACCATTCTCAAAAAAGAGCGTATATTGGTCACCACTCTTACCAAAAAAATGGCTGAGGATTTGACTGAATATCTTAATGAAAACGGTATTAAAGTCCGCTATATGCACTCCGACATTGACACCTTGGAACGCATAGAAATCATCCGCGATTTACGCCTTGGTGTTTTTGATGTATTGGTCGGAATTAACCTTTTACGTGAAGGTTTAGATATTCCGGAATGTTCTCTTGTGACCATTCTTGATGCCGATAAAGAGGGATTTTTACGTTCCACTCGTTCGCTTATTCAAACCATCGGACGTGCCGCACGTAATGCTCAAAGCCGCGTAATCTTATACGCTGACAAAATGACCGGCTCCATCAAAGAAGCCCTGGAAGAAACTGCTCGTCGCCGCGAAAAACAGTTAAAATTCAACATTGAACACGGCATAACTCCGCAAACGATTAAAAAGAGTATCTCTTCAACCCTGCGTGAGATGAGCGAAACCGATTTTGCTAAAGAAGAACCGATTAGCGCCGGCGATGCCAAAGACATAGAAAAACAAATTAAAGAATACACTAAATTAATGAAAGAAGCCGCAACCAACCTTGAGTTTGAACAAGCAGTCATTTATCGTGATAAAATAAAATCTCTTGAATTATTGGCTATGCGTATCTATGACAACACCATATACATAAACGGCGATTAATATCTTGCCATTACTCGTGCTTTCTCGCGATTCCAATCACGTGTTTTTTCAGTTTCACGTTTATCATAAAGTTTTTTACCGACACCGAGACCTATCTCTAACTTTGCACGACCTTTTTCATTAAAAAACAGCCTAATTGCCACAAGCGTCGTTCCTTTTTTAGCGATTGAGCCGATAATATCGTTTATTTCTTTTTTCTTCAGCAACAATTTACGATCTCTTTTTTCGGCATGGCTTGCATATCCTTTGTTGCTGTACTCTGCAATAAACATATTTGAAATATAAAGCTCTCCGCCCTTTTCAATACCGAAAGCATCATTAATATTTGCATGCCCTTGCCGCAAAGACTTAACTTCTGTTCCCATCAATTCAAGTCCGGCAACAAAACGCTCGGTTATATAATAATCAAACGTGGCACGGCGATTCTGTGCCACGTTTCCAGTTGAAATAAAATCGGACTTTGTTTTTTTTGTTGGCATCTTACTCCGCAGCCTTCAATTTTTTAACCGTAGCTTTTCCTTCAACCACGGTAAGGGTTGGCTTATTTTTAATGCAACGTCCTTCAATATAAGCTCCAGGCTCAATAGCAATACTGTTATGACTTATATCACCAATCAAACGAGCTGTTTGTGCAATAAACAAACTATCAGCCTTTACTTCACCATTCAAAGAACCGTATAAATATATGCTCTGAGCTTTAACAGCACCATTAACAGCACCTTTTACTCCGATAATCAACTCATCGCAATTTACATCACCATCAATCGTTCCATCAACATGCAAAGTTCCTGCTGACAGCACATCACCCTTGAGAACACTGTTTTCAGCAACAATCGTCGGCACTTCGTTGCCATTTTTTCCACGCCCCATCAAACGAGCAATTTTTAAATAGATAATTCTTCTGAATTTTTTCATTTTTTACTCCTTTAAGACGATTTTGCCCGAATAAACGGCATTGGATCTACATCTTTTCCTTTATATAATACTTCATAATGCAAATGCGGACCGGTTGAGCGTCCTGTAGAACCCATTTCCCCTATGGCATCACCGATTTCCAGACGTTGTCCTCTTTTAACATATGATTTGTTTAAATGCGCATACTTGGTCACGAAACCATTACCGTGATCAACTTCAACTACATTTCCATAACCGGAATTATATTCTGACTTAATCACCTTTCCTTTAGCCATAACCTTAATTTTATTTCCGGTTCTACCGGCTAAATCAACACCTTTGTGATATGCCTTTGATTTTTTAAATGGGTCGCTACGCCCACCATACGGAGAAGACACCCACATACTCCATACCGGCTTTCCCAAAGGCACATAATTCAACACTTCGCGCAGATAGGCAACATCGTCCACAGTTTTATACAAACGACTGACCTTATCATTAACCTTTTTTTCTTGTAAAAATTTGTTTTCTTCCGGAATATATGGTCCGCCACTACCATGCTGTTTTTTATTGTTTGCAAGTGCATTAAAATACATTCCGCGTTTTTTCAAAGATGAATTGATTGAATTAATTGCATTTTTAATTTTATTCATCTCATTTCCGGCAATTTGCGACACTTTATCGAGTACGTTCATTTCGGCAGCACGCATATCCTCAACCATTTGTTGCAAATCGACTAACTGTTTACGTAATTCATTACGCTCAGAAACGGCAATATCACGTTGCAACGATACTTCATTCAAACTGGTTTTTTCTTCCAATTTTTCCGCATCGATCAGTTCCGGATGACTTGTAATCTGTTTAACTCTTTCTTCCACCATAGATGCCTGTTGCTTATATTCCTCAACATCAACTTTTTTCTTATCGGCATTGTCGAGATTTTGAATCATCATTGCAATGTTGCTTTGCAATGCCACAAAATCTCCCATTAAATCCATATAAGCATCCCTGGTTGCCGTAAGCTCATTGTTCTTACGGTTAAGGATTCGTCCCGAACGATGATACATATGAGAAGAATGCACTCCCCAAAATGCTGTCAAAACAATCAGCAACAAGGCTATTATCTGCATTTTTGACGATATATGCCAAACCCTGGCACGACCGTTGCTTCTGAATATAATCTCCTTGCTCGAAAAGAACGGTTTCTTTTCAGAGTAACGCATTGGCTCACGATTTATTTTCTTAGGTAACTTTTTCATACCATATAATTCCCTATCAGGAAAACATATATAGCAAGAAAAAAACAAAAAATACAGTATTTTTTTACACTATCTACAATTTGCCGTCATTAAGGCTATTCATCTAACAAAATCAATTCGCCGGAACCGACCATATTCAAGACTTCCCTGGCTCTTTCATCAAGCATATCCAAATCCAGGCTTCCCGGAGACAAAAGCTTAACTTTTTCATTTAATTCCTCTTTTTGATGCCGATATTGGTCCGCAATTTCATGAGCATACGCAACTTCTTTTTTCAAATACATATATTTTTGAAATCCCCGATCGCCATAAAACCCGTTAAAACAAAAATAGAAGAAAAGCATAACAAAAAATATCAGCAGCCCTGATCTTTTCAAACGATACTTTATGTCTTGTAACAGTCCCATAATAGCCATAATCTCCATAAACTGGAATTATAAGACCATTTTTATTAACATTTCGTAACTTATAATTATTTTTTTACATTCGCCCTTTGTATCTTCTCATATTTTGTAATTGTTGCTCAATCAAAAACTGCTGCTCTATTCGAAACTGCTCTTTTGATTTTCCAGCTTTTATTGCAATAATTCTATCCGCATCAACCATAGCAAACTCTGGAATATATATCTCCCGACTTTTACCCTCCGGCAAATCTTTTAACTGCGGTTCAAAAATTTTTCTGTTGATATAAGTATGAGTTGATTTATGAAGAATTGTTAAATTTGTAAAAGCATTAATGTCTAAACTTGTAGAGCCTGATAACGGAACAATATGATGAACATCCAAATATTTAGGTAAAATACCGTCTTTTGCATTTTCAATTTCCTCTTCGGTAAGCACCCCGTCAAACAATCCCACATATGCAACATATTGTACAAAGGCTCTGCGTACATGTCGGTCAAAAAAACGACGGTTGGTTTTGCTTATACTCGGCGGAACTTTAGTAAATACAATTTTTTTCAAGTTCATAGTAACCTTCAGCAAAAAAACCTTTTAATATGCTAATGCTAGTTTTTTTTAATGCTATCTTTTTATTCGCTTTTTCTACACCTTTTTGCCTTGAAAAAATCCTTCAATATTTTTGAACAATCTTTTTCCAAAATACCGCCCTCGACCTGCGGACGATGATGACAGGTCGCCTGCTCATAAAAACGCACACCGCTCACAATAGCTCCGCCTTTTTCATCTTTAGCTCCAAAATATACTTTTGCAATTCTCATCATTGAAATCGCTGCCGCACACATTGTACACGGTTCCAATGTAACATATAGCTCCATGCCGTATAAGCGATTCGTATTCAGCTTTTTACAAGCTTTTCGCATAACCTCAATTTCCGCATGAGCAAACGCTTCTTTACCATGCTCACCGCAATTTCCGGCTTTTGCCACTACCTCTCCCGAAATAGGGTCAACTATCACAGCTCCTACCGGAACTTCATCTTTTATAAAAGCTTTTTCCGCCTGTTTTAGGGCAATTTTCATATAATCTTGACAATTCATCTTTATTTTTTCCTTTGCCTAATGTATCATAAGCACAAATTTATTGAGGATTGCTTAAAATGAGTGAAAGAATAGCCAAATTTATCGCCCGTTCCGGTGTCTGCTCACGCCGTGCCGCTGAAGAATTAATTTTACAACAACGTGTAACCTTAAACGGACAAGTTATAAACTCACCTGCAATCAATGTTGAACCTACAGACAAAATTCTCATTGATGGCGAAAAGCTTCCTGAAATTGAACAAACCAGACTTTGGCTTTATTACAAACCCGTAGGTTTAATCACTTCTCACAAGGATTCTTCACGACCTACCGTATTTGACAATTTACCTGACTATATGCCTCGCGTTATATCCGTTGGCAGGCTCGACCTCAATTCTGAAGGGCTCCTTTTACTAACCAATAACGGAGAACTTTCCCGGCTTCTTGAGCTACCGCAAAACGGATGGAGTCGCCGTTACAAAGTCAAAGTCCATGGTTCCGTAACTCAACAAAAACTCGATTCTGTGACAAACGGAGTTACCATTGATGGCATCAACTACGGACCAGTCAAAATTGCCATTGATAACACCCAAGGCTCTAATACCTGGCTGACCATAACCCTAACTGAAGGCAAAAATCGTGAAATCCGTCGGCTAATGCAACATATCGGTCTGGATGTTGCTCGTCTTATCCGTTTGTCTTACGGTCCGTTCCAACTTGGAAGCCTTAAAAAAGGTGAAGTCAAAGAAGTCCCCCACAAAGTCTTAAAAGAACAACTCGGCGGAAAGTTTGAACTATGAGAATCATCGGCGGATTATATCGAGGCAAAAAACTTTTATCCCCAAAAACGGAAGCAATCCGCCCTACTGCCGACAAAGCTCGTGAATCTGTCTTCAATATTCTCAACTCAAAATTGAATAAAGAGTGGAAGCAAATCAATCTTGCCGATATCTTTGCCGGAACCGGAGCTTTCGGGCTTGAAGCTCTTTCTCGCGGAGCACAAAGCGTAACATTGGTTGATATTGATACTTCAACTCTTACCAAAAACATCAACCTTTTTCCAAATGAAAAAAACAAAATAACCGTTATAAAAACCGACGCTTCATCTTTGCCGCATCCACAACAAATTTTTGATGTTATTTTTATGGATGCTCCTTATAACAAAGGTCTTAATGAAAAAGCTTTATTATCCGTAATCAAAAACAACTGGCTTGCCCCCAACGGCATTTGCATAGTTGAAACCAATGCCAAAGAAGAATTAGACATTCCTTCCCCTCTGCAACTTATTGATTCTCGTCGTTATGGAATTGCCAAATTTTGGTTTTTAACTTTCAACAACTAGTCTTTTCCGGCATAATTAACTTTACAAGCCGGATAATCACGCATTGCTTCGTGATTTAATTCATAGCATTTATCTTCAATACATTTTTGAATTCTTTCAATGCATTCATTCTTATCACCTTGAATATCAATCGGAGGCAAAAATTCGACCACAATTTTTCCCGGAATATGCTTAAACGAGCTACGCGGCCAAAACATACCGCTGTTCAAAGCCACCGGAACCACGGGTAATTTCAAATTTTGTGCCAAAAACAAAAATCCCGGTTTATATTTCAAACTTGTACCTGCCGGAACTCTGTGCCCTTCCGGAAAAATAATCAACGGACGCCCAGTACTCATCACTTTTTTGGCACTAGCCAACATTTTTTTCATTGCACTCGCACCGGCTGAACGATCAACCGGAATACACCCATACATTGCCTGCGCCCAACCGAAAAACGGAATATACGTAAGTTCTTTTTTCAACACCATAGTTGCTTTATTCACAATAGCCGCTAAAAAATATGTTTCTGCTGCCGATTCGTGTTTACAGGCATAAATTGCATTTTTATTGAGATATTGTTTGCCGCGCACTTCAATTTTTAATCCGCCAAAAACTCTCATACCCCATATCACTACCGGACACATCATACGCCCCCACCAAAAAACATGCCATTTTTGCGGCATAAACCATCCGAATATACTGCAAAAAAGAACGCCAAACCCTATTACACCATAAATCCATATATTACTCAACAGCGAACGGACAAAAAGCATGCTACTCTCCTTTTTTTACGATAACACTCTTAACAATCAACACATACAAAAACTTGTTATACTCACTGGCCAGCAAAGAAAAACTATGCCAATTTTTCCACCACTCGCGTGCAACTTTATCGGAATAAACAGGATACGGAATAATATCAAGTTTCGGATTATAACGCCTAAACTCGGCTATACTGCGAGGCATATGATAATTTGAAGTAACCAAATAAATTGAATTAATTTTATTTTTCTTTATCCATTCAGATGTTTCTTTTGCATTTTCAACCGTATTGGTTGACTTTTTATCCAACGTTACTTGTTCTGAATCAAAAATTTCAACATCTTCTCGATTCTGCAATTCTTTCAAAGACGTTCCGCTAAAAACACCCGATACAAACAACCTCTCTGCTTTTTTAGAATTCAGCAACCTAACAGCTTCTTTCAGCCTGTTTCGCCCACCGGTCAAAACCACAATTGCATCTGCCTTAACATCGCTGACATTAGCATAGCTATTGATTTTGTAGTTAAAAGCCTCAAAACCGGCACCCCACACTAGCAACAATATCAACAGAAAGACAATTTGTTTTTTAGTCATTTGCTACATCATTCTTTCTAAAGTATGTTTAACCGTATAATAAGCGGTTTGCATTGCCACAAGTGATGAAAACAGAGGAAGGCTGACTATCGCCACCCAAGAACCTATTGACAATCTGGCTTCATCAATAATTCCGCCTTCAATTTGTCCGGCAAGGTGCGCTATCAAAAATATAATCGGAATAGCAATTAGCACACCTATTATACCGCCAATCAAGCCTAACCACGCAGTTCGTCCCGCATATTGTTGAGCAATATATGTATCTTTAGCTCCCATAATATGCAAAATTTCAATTACATCTTTGTGCAAGCCCAGGCTTGTTTGTGTTGTATAAAAGATTGCACCTGAAGTTACGCCTATTACCAACAACAAAACTGCTAATGCCAACACTTTCAAACCGGCAGCAAAATTTATCAACTTATTAAGCCACAATTTATGGTTATCCAACGATGCTTGTGGAGCCACCGTTGCCAGCTTTTCCGCCAACTGTTTAAAATTAATTTCGGCCCCTGATTTTAGTTTAACATCAATCAACCTCGGCATTGGCAATTCATTTATATCGACATCATCACCCAACCACGGACGCAACAAGCTCTGCAGTTGTCCATCATTTAATGGAGTAACCTTTTTTGCTTCAGGCATTGCCTCTAACAACGCCACAGCGCGCTGTTCTTGTTTTAGTATTTCTTCCTGCGCTTTTTGGCGATCTGCATTGCTAACCGGCACAATTTGCACCGTCAGCGAACCCAATATACTGGCATTCCAATTTACCAACATTGAATTAATCGCTAATACCCCGGCTAATGTTACAGCAAACAAAAACACAGAAATTGAAATCATAATTTTCAAAAACAAATTTGAACTGTCTTTTGATAATGGCAGTTCCTGATGACGAGAGCTTTTAAATTTCCATATCATTTTTTCTTTCTCCCGCCGACACTATCTTTAAATTGTGATTTTTGAGACAAATACACGGATATTTAAACTCATTAATTAAATTTTCATTGTGAGTTGCAATTACTACCGTTGTTCCCAATTTATTCAGCTCAATAAATAGCTTCATCAATTTTGTAGCAATATCATTATCAACATTACCGGTTGGCTCATCCGCCAACAAAATATCTGGACGATTTATCACCGCGCGAGCAATCGCTACACGCTGTTTTTCACCACCTGACAAAGTTGATGTAATTGCAGACGTACTACGATCAATTTCAACCCACTTCAATAGCTCATTAACACGTTTGCGAATTTCTTTTTCACTCATGCCGCTAACGCGCAACGGCAATGCTACATTATCAAACGCCGAAACATGTTCCAACAACCTAAAATCTTGAAACACCACACCGATTCTGCGTCTAAACAACGACAAAGAATTACGATTAGCAAAATTAACATTATTTCCAAAAATACTCAAACGTCCGCGACTTGGTTTTTGCCATAAATACATCATGCTCAATAATGACGTTTTTCCGGCACCGCTTTTTCCGGTCAAAAAGTGGAAAGACCCTCTTTGCAATGACAAATCTATATTGCTTAGCACCTCCGGTCCTCGTCCATAACGAATTCCGACTTTTTCTAACTCAATAATCGGCTCTGTATCTTTTGTTTCAAACATCACATCTCCTCAATTATTGGCTTATAGTAATATAATATCCGCTTTAATAAAATATTTTTCCTAAGCCTTGGGCATAACTTCCGGTGCTTCAATTCCCAAAAGGAAAAGAAGCTTAACCAAAATATCACGTGTCAACTTGGCCAATGCCATACGAGAACCCGCTATTTGAGCATTTTCGGCTCCTTTAATCGGCGATGTATTATAAAAACTGCTAAAAACCTGTGCCAAATTATATACATAATCAGAAATAATACTTGGCTCTTTTTCTGCCTCACAACGCATAACCACATTACTCAACTGTGCAATTTTCAAAGCCAAATTTCTTTCTTCCTGATTCGTAATCACAATTTTTGTCGGTTTAATTTCAGAGTTTTTACGCACTACCGAATTAATTCTTGCTACCGCATACTGTATATACGGACCGGTTTTACCTTCAAAATTAGCAAAATCATCCAACTCAAAGATATAACCGGAAGCAATATTGTTTTTCAAATCCTGAAACTTTATAGCTCCGATTGCCACTTGCGAAATCAGCCTATCAAGCTCCTCTTGACTAAAACCGCTTTCTACTCCCGCCTTTGGCATTGATTCTGCAACTTTTTCTTTTGACATTTTAATCATATCCGACAGATTCATTACTCCGCCGTCGCGGGTCTTAAACGGTTTTCCGTCAGCTCCGTTTACTGTTCCAAATCCGATATGCAACAACTTTACATTCGGAGCAATTCCGAGTTTTTCAACCGTTTCAAAAACCTGCTCAAAATGCAATGACTGCCGCTTATCAACAAAATAAACTATTTCATCGGCCTTCAAATCATCAACCCTCATTTTGATAGTCGCAATATCGGTTGCTTGGTATGTAAATCCTCCGTCTGATTTTTCAATAATTACCGGTGGTTTCGGCTTATTTTCTTCATCAAGACGAATAATATACGCTCCGTCATCAAACTCCAAAAGCCCTTTTTCTTCAGCAATCTTCTTTATTTCAAAACATGTCTTATGTGCATCAGATTCGCCCAACCACAAATCAAAATGCACTCCTAATTCCTTGTAATTTTCTTTAACAGCATCCACCGAAACTTTGCGAATATGCTTCCACGCTTTTGTATATTCGGCATCTCCGTCCTGAAATTTTGCGGTAATTATTCTGGCTGTTTCTTTGGCTTTTTCATCTTCTTTACAGCGAATATTAGCCTTTTTATAAAATGCAGTAATCTCCGCAATATTATAACTTTCCATTTTATCAAGATTGCCGTCATGTTCGATAACTTCTGCCAAAATCATACCGATTGGCGTTCCCCAGTCGCCGAAATGTACATCCGAAATCGGTTTATTTCCGACAAATTCCTCGATTCTACGCATTGCCTCACCGATAACGCCGGAGCGCAAATGTCCCACATGCATTTCTTTTGCCACATTCGGTCCGCCATAATCCATAATTACAGTTTTTGGCTCTTTAACTTTTGCACAGCCAAAACGCTCATCACCTGCCATCTCATCCATTACTTTGGCAATGGTTTCATCTTTAAGCGTCAAATTCAAAAACCCCGGACCATCAACAGAAACCTTTTCAAAATCAGCATCTTCAGACAGTTTTGCCGCAATCATTTCACCGATTTGACGAGGGTTCTTTTTTTCAATTTTTGCCAACGCCAGAGCCCCGTTACACTGAAAATCACTCAAATCCGGACGATCCGAATTCTTTACTGTTGCATATTTGCAATCAAACCCTAATTCGTTAAAAACTTTTTCTAATTTTTTATTTATTTTTTCATCTAAAACACAAGTCATATTTTTTCTCTTTATCTTACACATTGAAATTTAGCTTTTGTCGGAGTCATAATTCGGCAAGCAAAGACTTCTTCATCGTCGAGTCTTGCGGCTGTTCCCGTATCATACTTTACACATTCTTCATCAGCCATTTTTTGCACTTCATCAAAACTGGTTCTTAAACCGTTATAACACACCACCGGTGCATCAGGCTTTGAACTCCCGACATACAAATTGTCTTTTGGTCGTCCTGCCTCTCGTCGTCGATCCACGAAAGGCTCTGTCAGAGAACAAGCTCCGAGCGCAAACAACAGCATACACAAAACGACCATTTTTACCCTAGACAATTTTAAAATCTCCATTACATTAAAAACACTGCCTAACAATTTAATATGAAGAAGTAAAAAATGCAAAGCCAAAATAAATATATTGGTGATGATAAATTCACAAAATTGCTTGAACACTACCAATGCCCTGCCAAATTGACACTGATAAAGCTCCGTTTTGCCGGCGCTATCTGTAGTCCCAACCTCGACTTGCGACCGACTGATGTAATATCTTCTCTTTGGCCGCAAAATCAGCAGCCTCGCCTTCAAACCAAAGAAGAAGCAGAATTGTTTTTTAAATTTTTCATGGGACTTTGGGACGACATATTTGAACAAGTAAAACGTAACAAAATTGAGCTTCCACCTTTTAAAATAAAGAATGATGCTGATCTCACTGCCACCTGCATTGAGCGCCGTGAATTGGTAGAAAATGGCTGGCTTGAGGGTTTTTGGGGCGGTTGTGAAAACATAAAATGTCCTAATTATATTGCCCAAATTCTCGATTCTCTTGCTGATTTGGCCACTTTGTACGAACAACTTGCTAACCGCAATATCAAAAATTCTGAATTTGATAATCTGGTTAAAACGATTATTCACACTGACAAAATGGTCAATCGCTCAATTGCCTTCATTATCGAAAATTTTGTTCTACCCCGATTTGAACAACTTCAATCAAAAACAAATTAGGAGAAAAAATATGGAATTATACCAAGGACTTCTAACCAGACGTTCTATTCGTAAATACCAAAATAAAAAAATTTCTCGCCCAATTCTTGAAGAAATTATCAAAGCCGCCCAATACGCACCTTCGGCTCATAATAAACAACCTTGGGAGTTTTTAGTCATTGAAAACCCTCAAACATTGACTTCTCTTCGCAATGTTCAACGTTGGACTTCTTTTGCTAAAGATGCCTCATGCGCCATTGTCGTTTGTGGCAATATTGAACAAACTTTTAGCCGTGATAAAGATGGTGAAAAATGGGATTATGCTGATATAGATTGCTCTCTTGCTGCCGAAAATTTAATGCTTGCCGCTCATGCCAAAGGTATTGGAACTTGTTTTTGTGGCGCTTCGCCAATGCCTCTTGTTATTGAAGGTCTGCGCAAACTCCTAAATCTTCCAGAACATATTCGCCCGGTAGCCATAATCATTATGGGCTATCCTGACGAAATTCCGCCACAACCTGAAGAACGCTATAAACCAGAAAAAATTCATTGGGAAAAATGGTAATCAAATAATTCCCATTTTCTGCGCCGTAATCACAGCTTGTGTCCGGTTGTTCGCTCCAACCGAACGCAAGAGTGCGTTGATATGAAGTTTTACCGTAGCTTCCGACACCCCCATCTCATAGGCAATCTGTTTATTTGACAATCCCTGTGCCACCAGTCCCAATACCTGATTTTGACGATTGGTTAATGTTCTGGCTGTATGTTTTTCATAAACAGGAGAACCTTTATTTAGCAAAACCGGCGGAATATAAGTTCCTCCTTCAACAATCAACTTTAATGCATTAAGCAAGATTTTGCTTTCCGAACGCTTGCTAATGTATCCGCTTGCTCCTTTTTCCAAAGCATTACGAATACTGCGTGGATTTTCTACTGCCGAAACCACAACCAACCTTGCATCTCCGGCAGATTTTTTCAATTCATCGATTCCCTGCTCCCACGACGGAGAATCATGCATTTCCAAATCTGCAACCACCATATCAAAACGCGGTTCAGTATTCAAAATTTTTAGTGTTTGAAGATAGTTTGCCGCCTGCACGACAGTAGCCGAAGTATCAAGACTTTCGATCAACTTTCCGAGTGCATCACGAAAAAGTGCGTGATCATCAGCAATTAAAACTTTCATAAAACCTCCTCAAAACTCTATTATCTGCTCTAAAATCTGCAACAGATGTAATATCTTATGCAACGAGTTTAAAGAGGCGCTGAAACTTTATTTTAATATTTTATATTCAACTCCTGCTTCCTGAAACATTTGTTCGGAATAGCAAAGTTTATCGCGCCATGTGCCGCTGGGGGTGTTGCCATCAATTTTCATCTCATTAGTAACCACCATCTTAATTCCGGCCTGAATAATTGCCCGCGCACAATCGGTGCAAGGCGGATGTGTTGCATAAAGCACACAACCTTTCAAACTGGTTCCTGTCAGACAGGCGTTGTATATAGCATTGCGTTCTGCATGTTCAAAAAAGTCATATTTTGTAGGTCTTTCCAATCGCTCTGGAATATTGTCATCTACCCCTCGAACCAAACCGTTATAACCGGTAGCCCTGATTTCTCGATCTGGACCGACCACCACCGCTCCGGTTTTGGTACTGGTATCTTTTGACCAACTGGCAATCAATTTTGCCAATTCCATAAAACGATAATGCCATTTATCCGAAAACATTTTTTGCTCCTTTCGGGTTATTACACCAAAAATTGTAGATACTTCTTATAGTTAGAGCAAATATTTTTTGCAAAGTTTTAACAAAAACTAAAGGCAACTATTGACAAACGCCCCAAAATAGCGGACTACTATTCTAGTTTTATAATTTTAACAAGGAGAAAAAAATGAGTGCTATTGTCGATATTCATGCCCGCGAAATTTTGGACTCTCGCGGTAATCCTACCGTTGAGGCTGAAGTTGTTTTGCAGTCCGGCGCTTTTGGTCGTGCAGCTGTTCCGAGCGGAGCATCTACTGGTGTTCACGAAGCAGTTGAACTCCGCGACGGCAACAAAAAGCGTTATGGTGGCAAAGGTGTATTAAAAGCCGTCGAAAATGTAAACGACAAGATTTATGACGCTTTGGCCGGATTAGAAGCTGAAGATCAAATCGCTATCGATCAAACCATGATTGATTTGGACGGTACTGAAAACAAGGGCAAACTTGGTGCCAACGCTATTTTGGCTGTATCTTTGGCCGTTGCTAAAGCCCAAGCCGAAGAAGCCGATTTACCTTTGTATCGTTATTTGGGCGGCACCATGGCACGCACTCTGCCTGTTCCTATGATGAACATCTTAAACGGTGGTCAACACGCCGACAACCCGATTGATATTCAAGAATTCATGATTATGCCGGTTGGAGCCGATTCTATCCGTGAAGCCATCCGTTGGGGTGCTGAAATTTTCCACACTTTGAAAAAGAACCTCAAAGCTGCGGGACACAACACCAATGTTGGTGATGAAGGTGGCTTTGCTCCTAACTTAAAATCTGCCGAAGAAGCCTTAACTTTCATCGTTCAATCAATCAAAGATGCCGGTTATAAACCTGGTGAAGATGTTGTTTTGGCCTTGGATGCCGCTTCATCGGAATTCTATAAAAACGGCAAATATGAAATGACCGGCGAAGGCAAATCTTTCACCAGCAAACAAATGGTTGAATACTACAAAGACCTTTGCAATCGTTTCCCGATTTTCTCAATTGAAGATGGTATGGCCGAAGACGATTGGGAAGGTTGGAAAATGCTTACCGATGCTCTTGGCAGCAAAATTCAACTCGTTGGTGATGACCTTTTTGTTACCAACCCCAAACGTTTGCAAATGGGCTTAGAAAAAGGAGTCGCTAACTCAATTTTGGTAAAGGTAAACCAAATCGGTTCATTGAGCGAGACCTTAAAGGCTGTTGACTTGGCTCAACGCAACAAATATTCAGCCGTTTTGTCTCACCGTTCAGGTGAAACAGAAGATGCCACCATCGCAGACATCGCTGTTGCCACCAACTGCGGACAAATCAAAACCGGTTCTATGTCTCGTTCTGATCGTATGGCAAAATACAACCAACTGATTCGTATTGAAGAAGAATTGGGCGACGTTGCCATTTACGCCGGAAAATCAATCTTGAAAAAATAATCTTTCAAGGTTCGCATCAAAAAAAGCACCGCTTCAACACGGTGCTTTTTTCTAATACAATTTTTGCAACATTAATAAATATTGACATTATCCAAACATCTCAATAGTATCAAATCAGACAGGATGATGAGCCTGTTCGAGGTGTGAGAACCTCTACGAAAGCACTCGCATCAAGTGCATTTGATGCCTTCTGGTCAACTGACCGGAAGGCGGCAAAATACGCCTTTGCGGTCAATATGTCGCACTATTCTTTCGTATAGTTCTCAACTTCCGGTCGCTTCTCATCAAGCGGCTTTTTTTGTTAATTATAACAAGGAAAACTATATATGAAAAAGATAATAGCAATATGCAAATTTATTCGATTGCAGCTCAATAACATTATCATACGATTGTTTTTTCACAAACCTAAAATGAACAAAAAATATTACGCATCAATATGTCTTATCTTCAAAAATGAAGCAATGTATTTAGATGAATGGATCAAATATCATTTAATTGTCGGATTTGAACACTTTTATCTTTATAATAATTTTTCTTCAGATAATTACCAAAAAATATTAAAACCCTATATTGAAAAAGGCTTTGTAACACTAATTAATTGGGATAAAGTTGCCGGCCAAATGTCCGCATATAACAATTGTCTTGAACGTTTTCATGATGAAAGTGATTGGATTTTATTTGCTGATGCTGATGAATTTATTGTACCGATAAAATACGATAACGTAAAAGATTGGCTTAAAAAATATGAAAAATTCCCTTGCGTATTGGCTTTTTGGAAAGCTTTTACATCCGGCGGTATAATTCATGAAGATTATACGATTCCGCTTATAGAAAGATTTACATCCTGCGGAAACGGCTTATCCTTACCCAAAATGTTTTTAAATACACATTTTATTAAAATGATAAAAAATTTTTCAATGCCTCATTTTGCAAGATGGAAATTTTTCAATAAAATATGCCCGCAATATGCACAAGTTTTTACAAAACTAAATTGTAACATTGAAAATCCCGAAATCCAAATAAATCACTATTATTGTAAAAGCCTCGAATATTATATAAATAAAAAAGTTCCGGGAGGTAAAGCCGATCGAACAGTTGATCAATATACAATAGATGATTTTTTCAAACGTGATATAGTCGGCTCTTCCAAAAACTTTGCTATTTTCAAATTTTTGATAAGACTCAAAACATTTAAAATTGAGGACTACATGAACTGATAGAAAAATAATTTGACAAAAAAATTTTTTTTATTTATAGTACCGCTACAAACAGAATTAATTAACTTATTATTTTCTCTTGATATTATTCATATGAGCAAAGCAACATTATCAGAAGTCACCGAAGGACTCAATGACATACTTTCTGAGTTCCTTGGCAATTTTGACAACAACACCAAACTTTATGACAGTGGCCTCGACAGCTTAGATCTTATCACTATCATAATGAAGTGCGAGATCAAGTGGAACATTAAAATACCAGAAGATGACACTGTGCATTGGGAAGACGAGACAGTTGGTCAAATCGCACAACGGTTGACTGAGGTCATTAATGATTCGAATTAATTTCTCTTGATTAACAAAAAGAGACTGTCCAAATTACTGGTCAGTCTCTTTTTGTTATACAAACTTAAAACTCAATGCCGAAAAAACTCGGAGAATGACCTAAATAATATGACACGCTTTACCTTAAAACGCGAAGAACCGTTTAGATAAAGTCAAAATAAAAAGAGGAAAAATTTTAGTGTACCCAGTAGTACATGAATTTTTCCTCTTTGAAATTTTGGCTTTAGATGAGCGGTTATGCGCGTTTTATTTTTTTAATACCGCAACACCTGGAAGTTCCTTCCCTTCCATCCACTCCAAAAACGCACCGCCGGCAGTAGAAATATAGGTAAATTTCTTGGCAACACCTGCGTTTTCCAAAGCCGAAACTGTATCACCGCCGCCGGCTACCGACATCAATTTTCCAGCAGATGTCATTTCGGCGGCATGTTGAGCAACTTTGTTGGTAGCGTTGTCAAACGGTTTCATCTCAAACACGCCGAGAGGTCCGTTCCAAACCAGAGTTTTGCACTCATCAAGTTTTGCATTGATTGCAGAAATTGTTTTTTCACCGACATCAAGCAAACTCCATCCTTCAGCCGGAATTTCATCCAAACCGACTGTTTTATGCTCGGCATTTGGCTTAAATTCTTTAGAAACCACGACGTCTTGTGGTAAAATGATTTCGCAATTATTAGCTTCAGCTACCTTTATAATTTCTTTGGCTGTATCAATCATATCCATTTGTACCAAAGAGTTTGCCTCGTTTACGGTATCAATTCCGCTAGCTTTCATAAAAGTATGAGCCATACCGCCGGAAATAACCAACTTATCAACTTTTTTAACCAAATTATTAAGCAAATCCAGTTTAGTTGAAACTTTTGAACCACCGACAATCGCAATCAGCGGACGAGTCGGATTTGATAAAGCTCCTTCAAGAGCCTTAACTTCTTCTTCCATCAAACGTCCCATAGCCGCCGGGCGTTCTTTTACGGCAGCTACCATTGATGCATGGGCGCGGTGCGCAGTTGAAAAAGCGTCAGAAACATAAACATCGGCCGGCTTAACCAACTCTTTGGCAAAAGTTTCATTACCCTTCTTTTCCTCGTCATAAAAACGTAGATTTTCAAGCAATAAAACTTCATCATTGCTCATTTTGGCGACAGCGGCACTAACTTTTTCACCGATACAATCGTCAACAAACACCACATTTTTGCCCAAAGCCTTTTGTAAATCAGCAACAATATGTTGCAAAGAGTTTTTCATATCTCCTTTACCTTCCGGACGTCCGAAGTGCGAAACCACAACCACTTTTGCCCCTTTGCTCATCAGCTCTTTAATTGTCGGTACGGTACGAACGATACGCGCATTATTAGTAACCTCAAAATTTTCATTCATAGGCACATTAAGATCAGCACGCAACATAACAACTTTACCTTGCAAACTTCCCAAATCATCAATTGTTCTATAATTCATCTATCTATCCCTTAATTTAAATATAGACCGGCAGAAAAAATCTGCCGGCCAAATTTTTTCAAAAAATCAAGATTATCCGTTAACTTTAGCCATATGAGCAATGAGATCTAAAGTCTTATTAGAATAGCCCCATTCATTATCATACCAGCCAACAACCTTAACAAAAGTCGGTGTCAACTGAATACCTGCTTTGGCATCAAAGATTGATGTACGAGCATCACCCAAAAAGTCAGAAGAAACAACTGCATCTTCGGTGTATCCCAAAATACCTTTGAGTTCGCCTTCCGAAGCCTTTTTCATAGCAGCGCAGATTTCGTCATAAGTAGCGGCTTTTTTCAAGTTAACAGTCAAGTCAACAACTGATACATCCAAAGTCGGAACACGGAAAGACATACCTGTCAATTTACCATTCAAAGACGGAATAACTTTGCCTACAGCTTTGGCAGCGCCTGTAGAACTCGGAATAATATTACCGCTGGCAGCACGACCACCTCTCCAATCTTTTGCGGAAGGTCCATCAACGGTTTTTTGAGTAGCAGTTGTAGAGTGAACAGTTGTCATCAAACCTTCTTCAACACCAAAAGCATCGTTCAAAACTTTTACAATCGGAGCCAGGCAGTTGGTTGTGCAAGAAGCATTAGAAACAAACTGTGTTCCTTTAACATAAGAGTCAGTATTAACACCACAAACAAACATCGGAGTGTCGTCCTTTGAAGGAGCGGACATAACAACATACTTTGCACCTGCATCAATGTGAGCTTGGGCTTTTTCTTTTGTAAGGAACAAACCTGTAGATTCAACAATATATTCAGCTCCGACTTCGTTCCATTTCAAATCAGCCGGATTCTTTTCGGCGGTAACGCGGATAGCTTTGCCGTTAACAACTAATTTGCCGTCTTTAACTTCAATTGTACCATCAAACTGGCCATGCATTGTGTCATAACGCAGCATATAAGCCATATAATCAACATCCATAAGATCATTAATACCTACGATTTCAATATCATTTCTTTTTTGAGCGGCACGGAAAACCAAACGACCGATACGGCCAAAACCGTTAATACCGACGCGAATTGTCATATTTTTTATCCTTCCTAAATATTGGTGCGGAACGCCCCGCACGGGCATTAAAAAAAATTTCGCCCCTAATTTAGCACGAATTGATTCATTTTCAAGCGATTTTTGAATTATTACCGACAATAGCAGTTTTCTCCACAAACTAAACCCCTCGCTTTTTGCAAAGCGAGGGGTTTAGTTTGACGTCAGATTAGCCTCTTCTCTTGTATTTGTAATTGACTTGCCAAAAACGAAAGGCCAGATAGCCAATTATCGCCACCGCCGGAATAGCAGCAATGCCGCCACAAACATAATCACTCCAAGCACCAATCTCAAGTTCCCAAACAGCAAACCACCAAAAGGCACCTATAGAGGCCACCATCATAGTACATATATTGTCGTCACCCCATGGCAGAACAGCCATTAATGCTAAATCAACATACAACACTATTGCAAATGGCATTGGCAACGATAACCTGCCTTCAATATGAGCCTCTACCACACCTACCAACGAAAATTTGGCAACGATAACCTGCCTTCAATATGAGCCTCTACCACACCTACCAACGAAAATGCTGATAGAACAAGTATTACATACATGGCAAGATAGGCTAATTTAAGGCATTTTGGAAGATCCTTTTTCTTATCCACGGCTTTTTTGCGAATTTCAATCATCGAAATACTATACTTCCGGCTCGTTTCGATTTTCTTTCCAGTGTTTGATGTACTTATTACCCAACACAACCAGAAGCACCGCTACCGGGGCAATCAGGATGAAGTTGGACACCCACACCAAATTCGGCAGGATACGCAGTACAACAACAGACAACCCCCACGACCAGGTAATAACGTGTATTGATACATCAGGCCACTCAAAGAAAGGTCGTTCATTTCTTAAGCTCACATACGCAGAAAAAAACAACCCCAATGGGACATAGACGTGCAGAGCTACAAGTTCGGTAGAGCTCACCAATATACCTGATGGTTCACTGATAAGCTGGCACACTTCAATAACAATCATAATGATTGCGAAGAAAGTCGTACACAAGAAAAAAACTGTTCTTCCAAGCTCCTTAATTCCGCTAACAAGGGGCTTCAAATCTTCTTTTATAATTTTCGAAGTTCTCATAAATAATAGATTAAAAATAACATATCTTCGCACCATATATCATAAATTTGACAAAACGTCAATATATTTTTAAAATACCACCCGGCGTTTGCTCTAACCAACCTGTCATCCCTATTTTTGCCTCTGGCAAAAAATTCCAGGTATCTTCGAATTTTATAAAACAATCTTTCCTCTTATAACCCCCAACAGAGCCGATAAAACTTGACCAATATCACCAAATGTGATATAATAAAGCTACTAAAAATGGAGATGTGATATCAGTTCTAGAACAATTATTTTAAAGGAGAATGGCCATGAAAAAACTTCTTTTAATAATAGCGTTGACGCTACTGTGGAGCTTTAGCGCCAATGCACAAATAGAAAAGGCAACAAAAAAAATAAGCAAAGACATAATAAGGGCAGACGAAGTATTGTCGGAACCCTCGAACCCAAATTGCCGTACTCATTATACAGCACCGGAAGCCTATAAAAGCACTGCCGATGGCAATGTAAACACTTTTAGTGCCACCTATTCAACAGTTACACAACGCACTTGTGAAAGACCTGCAAACACCCCTGTATCTCAAGGTGGTGCCGGCTGTGGCGCAGGCAATCCAGAGTGTGAAGTTTACGCAAAATAATATAAATAATCAAACACTTTACCGGGCGGTGTTTACACACCGCCTTTTTTAATACCAAGTCATCCCTATTTTTGCCTCTGGCAAAAAATTCCAGGTATCTTCGAATTTTTAAAAAACATGTCCTCCTACTTTTTCCCAAACAAAAACAAAAAACATGATTTTTATCAATAAAATCAAGCGTTTGTCTCCTTGTTTTTGAAAGCATATTTTTCTCTTCAAAATTATCTTTTTTTAACCATATATTAAAGGTTTTCACCTCACAATAAACTGCGTTTTAGTATTGACTTTTTTTGCAAAAAAACGTACAATAGATTATATTACTGCGTTCTGGAGGGCTCATACCATGAAAAAATTGTATACTTATCTTGCTGCTATCCTGCTCATTGCCGGTGGCACATTGTGGTTTTACCACGCAAACGCGAATGTATGTTTCCTCCCGGATGGTGAATGTGAAGGTCGTACTGAAACGACAGTACCACCTACCGAAGATACCGCTGAGCTTTGTTGTGGTAATCATGGCAGTCAGATTAATCCTAATTATTGGAATTATATTGGCTTTGGAGAATGGACTATTGACGACAAAGGCACATGCGTAACCGTACGCCAATGTGAAGATGACGGCTGGACCCCTACCACCCTTTGCCCGATGAACAACAGATACACCCATTGTTGCCCTCCTGACTTTGTTTTAACAGAATGCCCTGCCCCATCTACCCCAAAATTGCACTGTGGAAGATACGTTACATGTAAATGCCCCACTGCATATAAATATTACAAAAATGATGCTGGAGTATGCACAGACGGTGTCAATACATATGAAAATGCCACCATATATAGTGATGTTTGCTCAATCTCCGAATACAATGAGGAAGAAGGAGATTTTGAAACCGTAAAACGCTATAAAAAATGTACTTGTGACAGCGAATTATATCCTTCAGATATTATACCGGAGGATTGCACAACATATGAAACTTGTACCGCTTCTGACGGTTCCCATCACTATAGATGCACAGCAACGTGTAATTACACAAAAACTCAAAGTAATTGCCAAGGTGGAATGTTATGTGGCAATCGCTGCACTCTAGGCGAAACAACATTCTATGAAACCTGCCGCATGGATTCTTGCGGTGACAGAACCGTTTACGAAAACAAAAACAGTGTCCAACATGCTGACACATGGGGTGAATGTCATAGCGATTGTGACACGGTAAAATATTACCCCACAAAATGTGAAAATGGATATACCTTGTCAAACGGCACATGCATACAAAAAAGTTGTAAACTCGCTATTGAAAATTACTGGAAATATAAAAATGGCAACGAAAGTACGGAAAATAGCACCTACGTTTTATATACAGGCGCTGCTATATCATCTAGTGATAGTGAAAAAACGGTAATTGTCCCTGCTAATGTCTCTGTGTATACTCATCTTGAGCATTTTGCAAACAAGAAAGTTATCTCCGGTGCATTATATGGAGAACTTATGTATAATGTATCAAACCTTCCTAATACAGAGAAGTCTCTCATATCTGACATCAAAGAACAATGCGAGGTTTCACAGTTGACTTTTTCAGGTAACGTATCAAATAGTGGCTCATCTGATCAGAATTTTCATTTTGCGGGCATCAAGCTTCGTCAGTCAGACGGCTCGTTTAACGTATACGGTGGAAAGTTCAAGTGTACCAACTGCTCCATTGACTTGAAATTTTTGAATTTTTATAACACCGACGTCTATTTAAACTACAGCACCACTGAAAAAGATTTGAATAATAGTGTCGTCTATGATATCAACCCAACTGGTTGGAGTGGTGTTGGATCATGGAACGTATTTAATACGAATTCTGATAATGTTTATGTAAAAGGAAAAATACAACTTAAATTAGATTCAACAACAAAAACCTCTACCTTCAGATCTTTAGGTTATAATTACGATTTGACAGGATTTTTAATCCTCAATAATCCAAGAAATCGAAAAAATATAATATCTATTGAAGGATCAACTCGTCGTGTAGGGACTCCCTATACATCCGATGAATGGGAAAAGAAAAATTTCAAAACTGATGAACTATATGTAATTGGAGCTATAGCTTTTAAGGATATAGTTATAGAAAGTAAACTAACCAATATTGGAGGTGCTAAAGGTATAAAAACTGCAACTTGTCAAAATGGGATGTCAAACTATCAGGGATATTGTCCTTCCCAGCCCCTCAATAGCATAACCGACCTTGGAGCTCGTTGTTCTAGAGCTGGAAATTTTATGACTTTATATCGTAGTGACTTTAACTTGAGAGATACCGATAAGCTCTATATCTGTACTGCGAGTGTTATCGGTCAACCTAGCCGAAACGAGGCTGGAAATTGGTATGGTCTTGCAAACACCTATTCATCAATCAATTCTCGCTATGCATCTTCATCTGCAAAGCGATACTGTGCAATCATTAATAAGGATAAACGCCGTAGTGCTAGTAATGTTCCTACAGATTTATTTTGGATAGATTATCCTGGCGGTAACAATCCTGTGGCGGAGATTGTACCTAATGGAGTATTCTACTTCACCGATTATACCCACGCGCGTGATAATAATTTTGAAGAGGGAGCAAAATGGACTTGCTCAAATATGAATCGGACAGATTGTCCTGACAGTACGGAGTATAAAGATACCGTTTATTCGTACGATATAACGCAAAATAAATTAGTTAAAGTATTAAGTTGTCGCACAAATAGTAATTCTTGTGATAATACGCCATTTATAGAAAGTACAACAGATACTTGTTATAGCTATTAAACCTTGCGGTTTGATCGCACTTTTGGTGCGTAACGGGGATTTTGCAGGGCATCAACAAAGCGGGGGGACAATTTCTTGTCCCCCCGCTTAACTTAGAACTTAATCACCTTTTAAGATAGGCGTTGAACTCCTCACGACAAACATGGTAAACATCACCAAATTTTATCTCGGTTCTACTCCTAAACAAATAATAAATCCAAGAATCATCGCGATCATACTCATGTAAACTAAAATCAACATTAGCACCGCTGTGTTCTATACATGAGAAATCAAATGCAATAAAACCATCATCGTACGAAGCTCGGCACTCACTTAATGAGTATTTAGAAGAAAACTGATTATACGTTACAACCAATTCCCTCGCAATCTCATGGACGGAAACAATGCCGGAAGAATATACTTCTCGTTCCTCACCTGTATCTTTAATTTCTATAGAACTTAAAGTTAAATCACTGGAACTGAGTTCTACTGCATCATGTAGCGAGGAACCTAAGTCACCCCACATCTCTACATCATACTTTCTTATCTTTGTACTGTTATCAGAGTACCGGTGCATTACATTCGCCCAAGTAGTATAAGTTGTATGGATATCGCTACTGTTGACATCCGAAACACCCTTGTCAATCAGTTCGCTACCAACAATACACGGGTGAGTACCGACATGTTTTTTCAGGATAACATTGCCGTACAAGGTATAATCCTCGCCGTTAAACTCAACCGTGATGGAGTGTTTGATCTTTTTGCGCAGATAGACATCCTTTCCGCCGGAACTATTGGGCTCAAGAACAAATTCCATATCCTCAACACTAAATCCGTTGTCTCTGAGGTTTTTAATTTTATGGTAGGGCATGATAATATGGTTAACGCCATCGTCGTAGACGGCAACCTCATATTCGAGCGTATACCAAAATGAAAAACCATCAAAATTAACGTTGTAGTGCATTACGGAATCAGTGATAGTAACATATCCCTCACTACGCCTGCCGTTAGTCGTATAAGTAATGGTGGACGTAGGCTGTCCAAAATCAAACGAGCGAACGACAATCGCGGTGTCAAGGTTGTGGAATACATCTTTCAACGTAACCGTAATAATTTCTACATCATCATTGGATGACGCATTCTTAGGACCTCTTGCAGGGGCATAACTGGCTCCACCTGAAGCATCCTTTTGAAGCGTGATCCTTGACTTGTAGGAGAACTCTGTACCAGCACTGCTGGTACCACTGCTACCGGGTAAGGGTTTTGAAGTGACATTAGTGTCAACCCACTCATCAACAACCTCCTTAGGAACAGGAGCCGGCGGCTCATCACTACTGCATGATGCTACGTAAAGCATCACGGAGGCCAACAGTATACACGGCATACCAATTGACCAGAATTTAATGTGTTTCATATTTTTTATGATTTTTTAAAAAAAGTTTATAATAAGATTTCTATAAAAACTGTAGATAATAATTAGTAAAAACTGTTCCGTTTATAGTCCGGTAGACTCTTTATGACATATAACGGCGGAGTCGTAATTGCAAAACCCTAACATACCTACCAAACAGCAATTAATCCACACTGCCTCGTCTTCGGAGCAATGTTATCAGCCATTTTTTAAAATGTCATTAATAAAACAATAGTTTTAAAGATTTTTTATGATAAATATGTTTCTCTAATCAACTAAAAAAGGACGGCTTCTGCAAGAAGTCGTCCTTTAAGTTTTTCAAAATCTACTGAATTATTCGGCAGTTTTGGTTGTTTTCTTAGCTTTGGCCGGAGCTTTGGCTTTTTTCTCTGCAGGTTTCTTTTCAGCTGTTTTTTTAGCAGCCGGTTTCTCGGTTTTTGCTTCAGCAGGTTTCTTTTCTGCTTTCTTTTCGGCCTTTTTCTCAGCTTTTTTAGCTTCTTCTTCAGCAGCTTTTTCTTGAGCTTCAGCGGCAGCCTTTTCAGCAGCTACACGAGCCAAATCTTTAGCGCCTTTAGCCTTAACATCTCTGTCGACCAACTCAACAATAGCCATCGGAGCAGCATCGCCATAACGAATACCAGCTTTCAAAACGCGAGTATAACCACCGTTGCGGTCTTTGTAACGCTCTGCCAAGGTTGAAAACAATTTTGCAACAACTTCTTCATCACGCAAAAAGGCCAACGCCAAACGACGGCTGTTTAAATCACCTTTTTTACCAAAAGTAATCATGTTATCGGCAAATGTTCTCAATTCTTTTGCACGTGGCAAAGTAATTTTGATTTGTTCATGTGTCAACAAAGCGCAGGTAAGGTTAGAGAACAAAGCTCTTCTCTGGCTGGTCGGCATATTAAATTTTCTATGTGCATCACCATGTCTCATGGCATTTTCCTTTCATTTTACATTGTTGTGCTTTGACTGGCAAAGCGGATCATTCCGTACCGATACTACCTTCATACATATCGGTTTTACGCCCGATTCCTCAAGACGTAAACGCAATATATATAATATTTTTTACATTTGCAAGCATTTTTATAACAATATTTTAACCAATCTCCGCCACTCTTAAGCATAAGGAGAAAAGCCATGAAACTACTGTTGCAACGTGTCAAAAATGCCTCTGTTACCGTCAACAACGAACTCGTCGGACAAATCAAACAAGGGCTACTCATTTTTATTGGCATTGTCAAAGGTGACACAAAACAACAGGCTGATTATCTTGCTCGCAAAGCCTCAAACTTACGTATATTTGAAGACAAACAGGGCAAAATGAACCTTTCTGTTAAAGATATTAAGGGATCTGCCCTTGTTATTTCTCAATTTACACTCGCCGGCGACTGTACCCAGGGCAACCGCCCCGGATTCGATAATGCCGCCCATCCTGAAGAAGCCAAACCCTTATACGAATATTTTTCCGCTCAACTCAAAAACCATGGCGTCCCGACCGAAAACGGAATTTTTCAAACCGATATGCAGGTAAGTTTAACTAACGATGGTCCGGTCACATTTATTCTAGAACGCTAAAAAACTCGGAGAACGAAGCAAATAATAAAAAACACCTTTTGCCCTCACAAAATGCAAAGAATGGTTTAGATAAAGCCAAAATAAAAAGAGAGAAAATTTCTCTCTTTTTCCTCGATATCGAAAAAACTCGAAGAACGAGGCAAATAATAAAAAACACCTTTTGCCCTCACAAAATGCAAAGAATGGTTTAGATAAAGCCAAAATAAAAAGAGAGAAAATTTTAGTGTACATAGAAGTACATGAATTTTCTCTCTTTGCAATTTTGGCTTTAGATAAGCCGTTATCTGCATTTTGATTTAGAAATGGTCGTCCACCCTCTTAATCAACTCCTCAATATTCTCTGGCGGCCAACCTGGCGTTTCCATACCGAGATGGATTCCCATTTTAGCCAACACTTCCTTAATCTCATTCAAAGATTTACGACCAAAGTTTGGAGTACGAAGCATTTCTGCCTCAGTTTTTTGAACCAGATCACCGATATAAACGATGTTATCATTCTTCAAGCAGTTAGCAGAACGAACAGAAAGTTCAAGTTCTTCAACTTTCTTCAACAAATTCTTGTTGAACGGTAACTCTTCTTTCTCTGCTTCGACTTCACTTTCCGGCTCATCGAAATTAATAAACGGCTTCAACTGATCTTGCAAAATACGAGCAGCAAAGGCTACGGCATCTTCCGGAGTAACCACGCCGTTGGTTTCAACAACCAAAGTCAGTTTATCGTAGTCGGTATCTTGACCAACACGGGCATTATCAACGCGGTAAGCGACTCTCTTAACCGGAGAATAAAATGTATCCAGCGGAATAAGGCCGATAGGTGCATCTGAAGGTTTATTATGACTAGCCATAACATAACCTTTACCTGTGCCGACAAACAATTCCATATTGATTTTAGCGCCTGCATCAAGGTTGCAAATAACCAAATCCGGATTCATAATTTCAACATCATGACCGGTTTCAATCATAGCCGCAGTAACGACGCATGGACCTTCAGCTTTCAAAGTCATAGTCTTAGATCCTTCGCTATGAACTGCTACCGCCAAACACTTAACGTTCAGCACAATATCTGTAACATCTTCACGAACGCCGGGAATAACTGAAAATTCATGCAAAACACCGTCAATTTTAATGGCGGTAACAGCGCCGCCTTGCAAAGAAGACAATAGGATTCGTCTCAATGCATTACCAAGAGTGAGACCAAAGCCTCTCTCCAATGGTTCTACCACTATTTTAGCCTTGTTTCCGCCATCGCTGGGAACAACTTCTAAATTAGTCGGTTTAATAAGTTCTTGCCAATTCTTTTGAATCACTGGGATACCCTCATTTTTTAGTGCATATGCTATTTTACGAAAATCAAAAGACGGCAGGGCTGATAGGCAGCCCTACTATCCAGATATATTATACGCGGCGACGTTTGCGCAAACGGCAGCCGTTATGTGGAATCGGAGTAACATCACGAATAGTTGTGATGGTAAAACCGACAACCTGCAAAGCTCTGATGGCAGATTCACGGCCAGATCCTGGACCCTTAACTTCAACTTCAAGAGTCTTTACGCCGCATTCCATAGCTTTTTTACCAGCATCTTCGGCGGCAACCTGTGCAGCATAAGGAGTGGACTTACGAGAGCCTTTAAAGCCTTGCGCACCTGCGGTTGCCCAAGAAACTGTATTGCCTTGAGCGTCAGTAATTGTAATACGAGTATTATTAAAAGTAGAATTCACATGTGCTACACCGGCAGTGATATTCTTCTTTTCTTTTTTCTTAGTTGTTGCTTTTGCCATTGGGAACCTACCTCTTACTATTTCTTCTTATTGGCAACAGTCTTACGTTTACCTTTACGGGTACGAGCATTTTGCTTTGTACTTTGTCCACGTACCGGCAAACCTTTACGATGCCTTAAACCTCTATAACATCCAAGATCCATAAGTCTTTTGATGTTAACGCCAACTTCACGACGCAACTCACCTTCAACCAGGTAGTCGCGGTCAATAACTTCACGTACTTTAGCGATATCTTCTTCAGACATATCGCTAACACGTGCATCTGGGTTGACTCCCGATTTTGCACAAATATCTTGAGCATTTTTTCTACCGATACCAAATATATAAGTCAAAGCGATTTCAATTTTTTTGGCAGTCGGAATATTTACACCAGCTATACGAGCCAAATTTCATCTCCATTTATTTAAAATTAACATTAAAAAGTTGATCACCACTTTTCAAAATTAAGCGGATTATATGCTAATATTTGTTCGTGTCAACCCTTAACTTTATGCTTTCGTTAAAATTTTTCATTTTTCCAAAAGGCTGTCAATTCTCTTTGCGACCACATCAACGGCTCCGTTTCCGTCAACACCGCGCAAAATCCCTTCATTTTTATAATAAGTTATTGTCGGATATGTAAGTTCGCGATACTTTTTCAACCTTTTTTCTACTGTTTCTTTTGTATCATCGAGTCTCTTAGAAAACTTCTTTCCACCACAAATATCACACACTCCCGCCACGCGAGGTTTATGAAATTTATCGCTGTAACTTTCTCCGCATGTTGCACAAGTATAGCGCCCCAGGATTCTTTCAATAATAACATTATCCGGTACCATAATCTCCAGTACCGCATTAAGTTTTATACCTTTTTCCTCTAACATATTATCCAATGCGCCGGCCTGATTTATTGTACGAGGAAAACCGTCCAGAATAAAACCTTGTTTGCAATCTTTTTCATCGATTCGGTTAGAAACCATCTCAATAATCAAATCATCAGGAGCAAAACTGCCTTTAGCCAACAACGGTTCCAGTTTTTTACCGACAGATGTACCTTTTCTAATTTCTTCACGCAACATATCTCCGGCAGACAGATGGCAGATTCCGTACTTACGTTTCAAAACTCCGGCCTGCGTTCCTTTACCGGTTCCGGGAGCACCGGTAATAACCAAATGCATCCCGTTTTTATGACCAACAAACATTATTTTCTTTTGCCTTTCTTATTAACAAAAGCAGCTTTTTTGAGCAATCCCTCATACTGATATGCAATAAGATGTGTTTGAACTTGAGTCACAAAGTCCATTGTAACTTGTACCACGATTAACAAAGTTGTTCCGCCCAACACAAAAGGCACTGACAATTTTGCAATCAGCACTTCCGGCAAAATACACAAAGCCGTCAAATAAAAAGCACCCAATACCGTCAATCTTGTAATAACATAATCAAGATACTCAGCCGTATTTTTACCCGGACGAATACCGGCAATAAAACCTCCGTGCTTTTTCAAATTATCTGCAGTATCAACCGGATTAAACACAACCGCCGTGTAGAAAAATGCAAAGAAAACAATCAATGATGCATACAAAGCCAAATACAGTGGCTGACCATGACCGAGCAGGCGACTCAAAGTTTGTACCCAAGAAGGTCCGTTGTTTGCCGAAAAGTTTGCGATTGTAATCGGTAACAACAACAATGAACTTGCAAAAATCGGGGGAATAACGCCGGTCGGGTTAATCTTCAACGGCAAATGAGAACTTTCTGCCGAAGTCATTTTCATACCGATCTGGCGCTTTGGATATTGAATAACGATTTTTCTTTGAGCTCTCTCTACAAAAACAATGATATACACCAAAGCCAAGACCATAACCATCAACATCAAAATCAACCAAATTGACATTGAACCGACACGTCCCAATTCAAAAGTTTGAGCCAAAGCACTCGGAATATTTGCAATAATACCAACCGTAATGATTAATGACGATCCATTACCGACACCACGTGATGTAATTTGGTCACCCAACCAAACAATAAACATTGTACCGCCAACCAAAGAAACAACGGTTGTAAATCTGAATACAAAGCCCGGCATAACAACGGCTGACATATTTGACCCGCCGGTCATACCCTCAAGACCTACAGCAATACCATAACCTTGAATAATTGTAATAAATACTGTCAAAACCTTTGTATAGTGTACCATCTTGCGGTGTCCGGCTTCGCCTTCTTTCTTCAACGCTGACAAAGACGGAATAATTGACTGTCCCAATTGCAATATAATCGAAGCTGAAATGTACGGCATAATGTTCAAAGCAAAAATCGTCATACGAGCCAACGCACCACCGGCAAACATATTGAACATACCCAAAATACCATTAGAATTTTTATCAAAAATCTCTGCCAAGATATGTGGATCAATGCCCGGCAATGGGATAAAAGTTCCCAAACGAAAAACGATTAGAGCTAAAATTGTAAACCACAATCTTTTCTTAAGTTCTTCAGCTTTACTAAAGGCCGACATATCAAGATTAGCAGCCATTTTTTCTGCAAGTGATACCATTTTTATTTCCTTATAATTTTAAAATACGTGATTCTGGGCGCGAACAGCCCATTTGGAGAACAATCTAATACACAAAAATTAATTTTTTGCAACAAAATTCTCTTTATCCTCAATTTTTATCATCAAAACTTCCCTCAAAAATAAACCAACATTCCCCAAAAGAGTAAACCTATTGAGCAAGCTGTCTTCAAAATTTACCCAACCTGTCATTTCTATTTTTCAACCTGTCGAAAAATTCAAGGAACCTTCAAATTAAAAAAACATGAAATATAATTTTACTTATTGTTGCACAAAAAAAGGATATGGAAATTCCCATACCCTTTTTTGAAAAAACTTTTTTGTAGTTCTTATTTAGTTTCAGTTTTTTCAACTGCAATAATGCTAACTTTACCACCAGCTTTTTCAATAGCGGCAACAGCAGCTTTAGAAGCAGAATTAACTGAAACGTTAACCGCAGTAGTAACTGCACCGCGTGCCAACAAACGAACGCCATCATACGTCTTGTTAACAATACCGGCCTTGCTCAAAGCTTCCAAATCAACTTTATCGGCTTTCAATTTTCCGGCATCAATTGCGGTTTGCAAAGTATCCAAATTTACAACAGCAAACTGTTTAGCAAACGGATTTTTAAAACCACGTTTTGGAAGTCTGCGGTAAATCGGCATTTGACCACCTTCAAAACCATTGATAGCAACACCGCTGCGAGCTTTTTGACCTTTTTGACCATGGCTAGAAGTTTTGCCTTTACCACTTCCGATACCACGACCAACTCTAATGCGGTTTTTGGTTGCTCCATAGTTGTCTTTTAATTCATTAAGTTTCATTTTCTTCACCTAACATTTTCAGCGGGCTTGGTGGTCTTGAACTCAAAACCACCGCCCTGACTATTAATCTACGATTTGAACCAAATGAGGAATTTTATTAACCATTCCTCTGATTGCCGCAGTATCTTCCAACTCAACAACCTTGTTCATTTTGTTCAAGCCAAGTCCGATAAGAATGGCTTTTTGTTTTGCCGGACGACCGATTGGGCTGGCGATTTGCTTAACTTTT
>JAEEYV010000047.1 GCA_016288295.1 Alphaproteobacteria bacterium | reverse complement strand
TTTGGGTTAACTATTACACTATAGTCTCCGCTGACTTCTTCGCTCAAGGTAATCATACCGGATTTGATGGTCTGATTGGTCTTGTCAACATCAATATCAACAGTGATTGTCGGTTTGGAACCTCCGGTACCGGCAAACACCATACTTTGACCACTAATATTAGCGTTAACACCCATATGCATATTGGCCTCTTCGCTGATGCTTAAATTGCTGAAGTGCTCAACATTTTGGTTAAATACAACTTCACCGCCGCTTCCGCCGAGAATATTGATGTTATAATAACTTCCATCAACATCATCATTAAAGGTCAGAACGCCGTTATTGGTACCGGTTAAGTTCAATTCAAGTAAGGAACTGCTTGTTCCGGACATATAAATAGCATTAGACTCACCGTTAACCGTATTGCCTTCAAATAATGATGTGCCGTTATCTGCAGCTACCTGCAAATTATGCGTTGAATAAATAGCGCCGCCGTTAGAATTAGCATTACCAATAACTTTGTTGTTAATAAAGTTAGAATTGATTATACTACCCATTGAACTGTTATTATGAATGGCACCGCCACGAGCATAACCGCTGGCCGATTCTGCAATATTACCGATAAAGTTTCCCATCACGGTTCCCAACTGAGCAGCCCCACCACTCAATGAGTCATTACTTATTGCACCGCCGACGGCATATCCACTTTTTGCTTTTGCATGGTTTCCGATGAAATTACCTTTGATACTGTCTATTTGGCCATGGTTATCTACGGCACCGGCATGCACATATCCACTGCCAGTATTCTCAGCCAAGTTATTTATAAAATTACCCTCAAGGCTTCTTATAATAGCCTGTTTTCCACTATTGTTATGTGATAAGAAAATTGCCGGACCAACAGAATATGTTGATGAACTTACAACGCTATTGTTTATAAAATTACCCTGTATTTTATCAGCCACCACATCTGTGGCCCTGAAAAGAATGCCTGCACCATAGGCCGCATCGGTAGAATTTACACTATTATTTACAAAATCTGAAACAATCTCTAACCCCTCAACCGGATCTGACATACTTTTAAGCATAACTGCCGCATTCATATCTTCAGTTCCGCTGATACCGGTAAATACTTTATTGGTAACATCGTCATTAGTAAAATCATTTTCAAGTCTTTCCGATGTTTCCTCATAACCTGCCGGAGCTGTATATGTATAGTAAAAAGTTTGATCCCCGACTTGTACTTCTGTACCGGTAGAATCTGACCAACTGATGTTTGGGCCGGTTAAACTGTTTAGATAATCAGAAGTAACCTCAAACGCATTAGCCGATGTTGCTAAAAACGTTCCCGACATAAGAATTGTTGCAATTCCTGATAGTTTCATTGTTAGTATCTCCGCAATTTTTTACATATGCAGGCAAGATACCACAACTTGTTTAAGAATTAATTAATGCAAAAAAACCGCCACAAAAGGGCGGTTTTCGTTCAATTTAGAGTAAGTTATTTTACTTCTTCAAAATCGGCATCAACCACACCGTCATCTTTAGGTTGTTCGGCACCAGCTTCAGCTCCGGCACCTGCTCCCATACCGGGTCCCTGTTGAGAGCCGTTTGCCGCACTTGCCTGTTTATACATAGCTTCACCTAATTTTAATGAAGCCTGCATCAAGCTTTCGGTTTTTTCCTTAATAACAGCCGCATCATCAGCTTCCAGAGCTGTTTTCAAAGCCTTAAGCTCAGCTTCAATCGCCTTTTTGTCGGCATCAGAAATCTTATCGGCATTTTCTTTCAAAGTTTTTTCGGTAGCATGAACCAAACCCTCGGCCTGGTTACGAGCTTCCACAACTTCTTTCTTTTTCTTGTCTGCTTCGGCATTGGCTTCGGCATCTTTTACCATTTTTTCAATATCGGCATCGGACAAACCGCCACTGGCCTGAATACGAATAGCCTGTTCTTTGTTTGTAGCTTTATCTTTGGCCGAAACATTAACAATACCGTTAGCATCAATATCAAATGTAACCTCAATTTGCGGCATACCGCGCGGAGCCGGCGGAATCCCTACCAAATCAAACTGTCCAAGCAATTTATTGTCGGCAGCCATTTCGCGTTCGCCTTGGAATACTCTGATGGTAACCGCTGTCTGTCCATCTTCGGCAGTAGAGAAAACTTGGCTCTTGCGGGTCGGAATAGTGGTGTTACGGTCAATCAGTCGCGTAAATACACCGCCCAAAGTTTCAATACCCAAAGAAAGCGGAGTAACGTCAAGTAGCAATACATCTTTGACATCGCCCATCAAGACACCGCCCTGAATTGCGGCACCGACGGCAACAACTTCGTCAGGGTTAACGCCTTTATGTGGCTCTTTTCCAAAAATTTCTTTAACCTTTTCCTGAACTTTTGGCATACGTGTCATACCACCGACCAAAATAACTTCCTTAACATCCCCGGCAGTTAATCCGGCATCAGCTAAAGCCTTTTTACACGGAGCAACAGTACGATCAATCAAATCTTCAACCAAAGACTCAAGCTTTGCTCTGGTCAGTTTTATGTTGAGATGTTTAGGACCGGTTGCATCTGCGGTAATAAACGGCAGATTAACATCAGTTTGCGTAGCCGAAGACAACTCAATTTTAGCTTTTTCGGCAGCTTCTTTCAAACGTTGCAATGCCAGACGGTCATTTTTTAAATCGATACCACTTTCTTTTTTGAATTCTTCAGCCAAATAGTTAACAATACGTTGGTCAAAATCTTCACCGCCGAGGAAAGTATCACCATTGGTAGACTTAACTTCAAACACACCGTCGCCGATCTCCAAAATAGAAATATCAAACGTACCGCCACCCAAGTCATAAACGGCTATTGTACCGCTGGTATTTTTATCAAGACCGTAAGCCAAAGCCGCAGCTGTCGGCTCATTGATAATACGCAAAACATCTAGTCCTGCAATCTTTCCTGCATCTTTTGTTGCTTGACGTTGAGAGTCATTAAAATATGCCGGAACAGTAATGACTGCCTTGTCAATCGGTTCACCTAAATAAGCTTCGGCGTATTCTTTAATTTTTTGCAACACAATTGCCGAAATTTGTGATGGTGCGTATTTTTGTTCTTTTACTTCGACCCAGGCATCTCCATTGTCTCCGGAAACAATTTTGAAAGGTACTAATTTCTTATCTTTTTCAACCTCTGGCGAATCAAAACGACGTCCAATCAAACGTTTGATTGCAAACAATGTATTTTCTGGATTGGTTACAGCCTGACGTTTTGCTGCAGCACCGACCAAACGCTCATTGTCAGTAAAGGCAACAATCGAAGGAGTGGTTCTTGCGCCTTCACTATTTTCTAAAACCTTGGCATCTTTGCCTTCCATAACAGCAAAACAAGAGTTGGTTGTTCCCAAATCAATACCGATAACTTTATTGCTCATAATTTGTTTCCTTTGTTAAAACCTGTTAAAATCATTTCTACTTGGTTATATAGGAAACAAAAAAAGCCGATGCAAGAGCACCGGCAAATTTTTTTATAAATTATTTTATTCTATATCAAAACCGGTCTTGCCACTTTCGATCAAAGAAGTAACAAAAGCAAAATCATTTTGATTGCACGAATAAATACGGTACAAAATATCTCCGGCAGTTACTGATTCTCCGCTTTTTCTAAATATATCAATACCGGCTCCGGCATATTGTCCGGCACCTGCCAGAGTAGCAGCTTTGTTGATAAATGAAGTATTTATTCGTGAGATTGTTCCATCTTTGTCTGCAACGACATCTCTGGTTAGGTGTCCAAGTTGAGGAGCTTCGACTTTTCCCTGAGTTTTTAAAATCATTTCAAAGGCATCAAATGCTTTTCCGCTTTTTAATAGCTCTTTAGCAACCAAATATCCCTGTCCGCCACGTAACTTTCCATCAAATTCCAATATTCTGCCAGCCATAAACAGAGCTTTTTCTTTCAAATCATCAGGAGCGTCTTCTTTATTTTTCAAGATTTTTATAATATCTCGAGCTTCAAGAGCCGGTCCCACTCCGGATCCGATAGGCTCACTTCCGTCAGTAATAGTTACATCAACATTCAGTCCTAATCTATCACCGACATATTCAATAATTTTACGTAAATGCGTAGCTTCAGCTGAAGTTTTTATTTTCGCTCTAATACCGACTGGGATATCAATTAATAAATGAGTTATGCCTGAGGCCATTTTGTTAGCAAGCAATGAAGCTATACTGCATTCCAAAGTTGACAATCCGTTTTGCTTTTCTACTTTTGAAATCATTCGCTCGGCTTCGCAAATTTCTATTTTTTCAGCATCAACAATTGCTCCGCGACGTTCTAATACCTGTTTTTTCAGGGTTCTTGTATCAATATTAACATTGGCCAAAGTTTTCATTGTATCAAGAATTCCACTACCTGAAGAGGATGATGAAGACACAATTTTGGGCATTGGTAGACCATAAGCAGCAACGATTGCGGTAATAATCAAATCAATTTTATTGCCGGGAATATCATCTATACAATGATAATCGGCAACGATTTCTTCCGTTCCCCAATCAATAATTTTATCACCCCGCAATGCTTCTGCCAAATCTAAAATCTCATTAGGAGTAATAAAGGAATTCATTGCTACTAAAAACGATGCAATATCCATATTTGAGTATCTATGCTCAGAAATATCATTTACAATTGCGGCATAATCATTTTCACTCAAAACGTTGCCGGCAATTTTACGCCTTACGGCAGATAGAGAAGGGGCGGGAGGGGTCAGCGTTAGAGTAATTTCAGCCCCTTCAGGCAATCCCATCTGCGAAAATGCTTCTGTATTTAGCCCCAGCTCATCCGGGCGTACAATTTTGTTGTTATCTGCAATTTGCAAAAAAGCAAAAACCGGTTTTTCTCCGCCGTGAATCTCGATTCTGGTCAAAGATTTAATGTTACTTACTTTGTAAATTGAACAATCCTTATGAATATAGGCAATATTCTCATTAAAAGATCGAACAGGAACGTGTTTCAGTACAAGCATAGCCTTCTCCAAATTTAGTTACGTCAACATAATTAAGGTTTGATAATTATGCTGATTTTTTATTTTTTTCGCCTTTTGTTTCAAAAGTTGTAGCTCTTTTGTCGGTCAAAATCTGCAATATTGTTGCTAAGGTATTTTTCATTTCCGAACGATGAACTACGACATCAACCATTCCGTGTTCTCGCAAATACTCTGCTCGCTGAAATCCCTCTGGTAATTTTTCGCGAATGGTTTGCTCAATCACGCGGGGACCAGCAAAGCCTATTAAACACCCTTTTTCTGCAATATGAATATCTCCCAACATTGCAAATGATGCTGAAACACCACCGGTTGTCGGATCAGCCATTATTGATATAAAAGGTAATCCGTTTTCTTTTACATTATTTACGGCTGATGCGGTACGCGCCATCTGCATCAAAGACAAAATTCCTTCCTGCATTCTTGCTCCGCCGGAACTTGCGACGGTAATCAAAGGAATTTTATTTTTAACAGCAATTTCAGAAGCTTTAACAACGCCTTCTCCTACGGCCATACCCATTGAACCACCCATAAAAGCAAAGTCCAAAGCTGCAATTACACATTTAACCCCGCCAACATTTCCCCTTGCAACCACAATAGCGTCATTGCGGTTGGTTGTTTTACGATACGTGCGCAACCGATCGGTATATTTTTTACTATCCTTAAATTTTAGCGGATCATCAGGTATCAACTTCAAAGCAACTTCTGAATATACCCCGTTGTCAAACAACATTTTAAGGCGTTTATCCATATACAAGCGCAGATGATAATCGCATTCCGGACAGACATACCAGGTTTTTTTTAATTCTTTTGTAAACAATAACTTACCGCAATTTGGGCATTTAAGCCACAAATCATCAGCAATTTCCTTCTGTGCGGTTTTTTTTACCTTCGGACGTACAAAATCAGAAAGCCAGTTCATACATCATACCTTTATATTATAAACACCAAAAATTGTCTTGTTTTGTTTTTTTCTTAAACAATCCGGACATTTTTTGCTTAAATCTTTCTGCCATGCTGACTTTTGTGTTACCCATCATAGGAGCTTCGGCAGATTTCATGCTTTCGAGATTTTCTTTTAACCCCTCAACTTTCTCCACCAATTTCTGTTGCTCAACGTTTAATTTTTTGTTTTGACGTTTTTGCAAGCGTAAAGCTGAACGCAATGGAGAATAAGCCGCCCAAGAATCTATCTTGCCGAAGATATATCCGACCAACACCAAGGCAATTATAACTATACTCATGGCGGCTTTTATATCAAGATAAAAAGGCCACAAGCTTATTGATACCATTTCATTGTTCATAACCGCCAAAACAGCCACTGCAACAATCAAAACAATTCCGATTAAAAATCTAAAAAAACTCATGGCATTTTACCTTTCATATTTATTTATTAAGCATCTCGTACAAATGCTTTCCGGCCTTAAAGTGCGGAATATTACGCGCTTCTACTCTTAATTTTTCACCGGTACGAGGATTTTTTGCAACTCTTTCACTGCGAGAGCGTACAGAAAAAGCCCCAAAGCCTCTAAATTCAACTCTTTCCCCGTTAGCCATAGATTTAATTACGCTGTCAAGTATAACAGAAACGATTTTTTCAATATCTCTTACTGTTAAATTTGGGTTTTTAGCAGCAATTTTTTCAATTAATTCAGATTTAGTCACTTTTTTATCCTCTTCTTAATATTGTTGTTATTTGTAAGTTAGCGGTTTTTATAAAATAAATCAATAGCCGTATTAAAAAATCCATAAAATTATACGGCTTCATTATTTTGAAACAAAGATTTATCATCTTTTTCCTCAAATTCTATAGTTTCTATTTTGTTGGCCCTATTAACAATTTTTGTGCTTGAAACTCTTATATCTTCTATATCACGTGCCGATTGTTCAAAATGATGTGATAAGTTTTCTACCCTGTCATCCAAACGTTTTATATCTCCCATTAACAATCCGACCTCCTTCTGAATAATTCCGGCCTGTTTCTGCATCGTTACGTCCTTCAAAACAGCGCGTATAGTATTAAGTAAGGCCATCATTGTCGTTGGCGACACAATCCAAACACGTGCTTTGTACGATTCTTGAACTACATCCGTAAAATTTGCGTGCAATTCGGCATAAACACTTTCTGCGGGAATAAACATCAAAGCCGATTCTGCCGTTTCGCCGGCGATAATATACTTTTCTGCAATATCTTTAATATGCTTTAATAAAGAAGCTCTAAAAAATCTTTCAGCATCAGATTTTTCTTTTTCGGTAGATGCTTGCCGTAATGCCTGATAACTTTCCAACGGAAACTTTGAGTCAATAGCAATAACCCCTGGCGGATTGGGTAATTTCAGTATACAATCGGCACGTTTTTGGTTTGACAGGACACATTGAAACTCATACACAGACGGAGGCAAAGCCGATACCACTAAATCATGCAATTGAATTTCTCCAAAAGCTCCGCGAGCCTGTTTGTTTGATAATATTTCTTGCAAAGAAACGACTTGTTCAGACAATGATGAAATTTTTTGTTGAGCAGTATCTATTTTAGCCAGTCTTTCTCGTAAATTTATCAATGTTTCATTAGTTTTTGCTGCCGATTGTTGCAATCCTGTTCCTACATTTTGCGTCATTTGTAGCAACTTTTGATCGACCATATTCAACAATGAAAGTTTTTGTTCGGCAATTGCTTGCGATATTTTATTCTGTTCCAACGAAGCATACTGCGACATCTGCGCCAAACGACCAACCAATTCTGATTGGTTCTTCTCTAACTCATTGTATATTTTATTTTTTTTAATAAGCGCAACAAACATTACAACCAATGACAAAAGCATCAATGCTGCGATGATAGACAATACTATTTCAATAAAGGATAATTCCGGCATAATCACCCCTCGACACTCTCTGTTTCAAGACGCCGTCCCATTTCCAATATTTTTTGATTGCGCTGCTTTTTAAGCTCCTCTCTGCTTAATGGCAATAATTCTTGTAAATGACGGTATACAGCTTCATCAACTTTTTCTATTGCGGCAACAGTATCGCGATGAGCCCCCCCTATCGGCTCATTTATAATTTCATCAATAACCTCAAGATGTTTTAAGTCTTGTGCGGTTAGTTTTAATGCTTCGGCAGCATCTTTTGCTTTGTCCGCAGATCTCCACAAAATTGAAGCACACCCTTCGGGAGAAATAACTGAATAAATTGCGTTTTCCATCATTAAGATTCGATTGGCTGTTGCAATAGCGATAGCACCTCCGGAACCGCCCATACCGATAATAACCGAAATTAGTGGCACGCTTACGGTTAAGCATTTTTGGATTGATGAAGCGATAGCTTCTGCTTGCCCTCGAGCCTCTGATTCGATTCCGGGATAAGCTCCATCGGTATCAACAAAACAAATAATTGGCATGTTAAATTTATCAGCCAAATCCATCAGCCTTTGCGCCTTACGGTATCCTTCAGGTTTTGCCATGCCAAAGTTATATTTTACGCGTGTTTCCAAATCGACGCCTTTTTCTTGACCGATTACTACAACCGAAATCCCGTGATAACGACCGATTCCTCCAACCATTGTCGGATCATCGGCAAAAACTCTATCTCCGCATAAAGGCACAAAATCATCAATCAAAGCCTTTACATAATCAAGACATTGCGGGCGTTTAGGGTGACGAGCAATTTGTACTCTTTGCCAGGGTGTCAAATTCGCATATGATAGTTTAATCTGCCGTTCAAGCTTTAATTGTAAGCGATTCAGTTCTTTGTCGATATTAACATCGCTATCTTTTGCCAGAGCGGTTACTGTTTTGATTCTATCTTCGATTTCAACAATTTTTCTTTCAAAATCTAAAACCACATTTGTATCATCACTCATTTTCAAACTCGTTTTTTGTTTGTATTTCTATATGCAATAACACAATTCATCACAAATTTCGACAATTATTTTTGCTATATGTGAATAGCCTTTGTTTTCAAGGTGATAAACTTCAATATTTGATTGAAATGTAATTTGAAAATCATTAGCATAATAAAAAATTTGTTTTTTACCGGAGATTAAACGTGCTCACATTTAGCTTTTTTGCAACAGTATTCATTAGTATTATGTGGCTGATATATGTCAGCATTTATTTAAGTGTCCGTCTGGCCGGCATTGATTTAACATCTCTCGGACTGATGGATACTGCAATTTATACAGCCATAATTTTCTTGCCATTGGCAATTTTATGGTCAATTTGGGGGCGTTTTTATAACTTAAGTCACGAAAAGAAGTTGCAAAAACAATTACAGCTATTATCCAAACAAATAACCCAAAATCAAGAATATTCGGAAGTTATGGCTCGTATTTTGCTCAAAAACAGTCAACAACAAGTACATTCTTTTGCCTTAAGCAAGGTTGATTTATACATAAGTGAAATGAACGAAATTTTATCTGACGTTTTGCAAAGATATGAGTTTTTAGACAAGACTTATTACAGTACTGTAATCCGAACAGTTGCGCAGGGCAATCGTTGGGGATTTGCCAAAGCTGTGGTTGATTTATATAACAAAGATGCTGATTTTCAGAAAAAACTTACAAAATCGGCTCGCGCTCAACCGTTGTTGGCAGGGAGCATAACAGAATTTTGCGCCAACTATACCCGATTGTTGCGTTTGCTGAAAGACCATGATGAAGACAATATTTTACAGGAGATTATAGAAACAGGGGCGTTAGGCAAAGCTTTTGCAATTTTTGCTCCCGTGGTGCGCAGTTTGCATGAACCCGAGGCCAAAAAAGAGGTCTCCGAAATAAGGACTTATCGCGATGAAGGACCGGAGTTGCAAGATGACGAAAGATTTTTTAAGGATGACAATACCTCTGCCGATAACAACAGGATAGAAGAACCAGATATTGAAAGCTCTGTTCTGCACAGACGTCCGACGGTATTGAAAAAAATCTTTAACCGTATTATGCCTTCTCGCAGTGACACCGAAGATGAAAAAGGAAATCCTGATGCTTTTACTATGGCATTAGAACGTAGTTTTAGCAATAAAGGGATACTTGAGCAAGTTCCATCATTTTTATCATCTTCTAGCGAAGAGCATGAACAATTTCAGCCGACATTGTTGTCCTCAGGTGACGAACAACCACCGTCATTCTTATCTTTTCCGAATAGCAATACCGACCGCTCCGCTCCGTTTTTATCGCAACCGGAAGAAGACAACGCAAGATCTATCTCTTCCATTTTATCTCGTTCCGTAGAACAGGATACCGATGGATACGCCACCGCACCACAAGCTCCAAAATTTACTTTTGATAACACAAACAGAACCATAAAGAGCTTGCAAAAAGAGTGGGAAGATATGAAAAAAAGCGAATTTTCTTCTATTTCACGGGACAAAGTTGCAGATGAATAAGTTTCTCTGCATCATTACTACATTGTTTTTTATGCCGTCAATGGTTTTTGCTCGTCCGCTTGAGCATATAGCATTATACGGCGATGCCAAATATAACGGCAATTGGCAATCTTTTGAATATGTACGCTCCGATGCTCCTAAGGGCGGTCGGGTAGTTCTGCCGGCTTATGGTACTTTTGATAACTTTAACCCGTTTATTTTTAAAGGCATAGCTGCCCCGCAGGTAGCTGACTTAACGCTCGATTCGCTGGCCTTTGTTCCGGCTGATGATGTTACCGTGGCTTATCCGCTTTTAGCCAAATCTTTTGAATTAACTAAAGAGTATGTTGGATTTTTTTTGGATGAGCGAGCAAAATTCAGCGATGGAACCCCGGTTTTGGCTGATGATGTTATTTTTAGTTTTAACAGTTTAATTGAAAAAGGGTCTCCTTTTTATAAAGTATACTACTCGGATGTTGAAAAAGTTGAAAAAATCAATAATCGCCATGTCCGCTTTTGGTTTAAGCCCGGAAGCAACAACAAAGAACTTCCATTAATAATTTCACAGATTAAAATTTTTTCGGCTCATGACTGGCAGGGACGAGATTTTGCCAAACCTGAACTAAGGGCACCGTTAGGTAGCGGTCCGTATATTTTAGACAGCTACTCTCCAAATAAATATCTGATATTTAAACGCAATCCTGATTATTGGGGCAAAGATATTCCTTCTCGCCGCGGTTTTTATAATTTTGATGAAATTCGCTATGATTATTATCAAGATACGACTGTAACTCTCCAAGCTCTTTTTGCCGGTAACATTGATATGCGCGAAGAGTATATAGCCAAAATTTGGGTTACAGGCTATAATAATGATTTGGTAAAAAACGGAAAAATCGTAAAAGAAGATATTTCTCACAATAACACGGCTCGCTTACAAAATTTTGGCTTTAATCTTCGCCGGGAAAAATTTGCCGATCCCCGAGTTCGCGAGGCAATAGATTGGGCATTTAATTACGAGTGGGCGGGTGAAAATTTGTTTTATAATCAATATTCTCGTTTGTTCAGCTATTTTACCAACAGCGGGATGGAGGCGACAGACCTTCCGCAAGGTAGTGAATTAAAAATACTCAACAAATACAAAGACGAGCTTCCCGAAACCGTTTTCACAAAAGCCCCGTCCAACCCTGTCTATGCCGATGTAGAGTCTTCCCGCTCCAATCTTCGCCATGCGGTAAAATTGTTAAACGAAGCCGGCTATGATTTTGTTGACGGCAAAATGACCAACCTCAAAACCGGTGAACCGCTTGAAATTGAGGTTTTGAGCAACTCTGCCAACGGCAGCTCGTTTACTCGTGTAATGTTGCCGTTTGTCAGTAATCTTGCCAAAATCGGCATTAAGGCGGAATTTCGCAATGTTGAAGTCAACGTTTTTAAAAATCGCTTGGATAATTTTGATTTTGATATGGCCATTTTGACTTTTCCGATTAGCCAGTTACCCGGTAACGAGCAAAAAGAGTTTTGGGGAAGTTTATCTGCGGACATAAAAGGCAGCTATAATCTGCTCGGCATTAAAAATCCGGTGGTTGACAAGATAGTTGACGGTCTGGTCACGGCCCAAAACAAAGAAGACTATATTGCTCACATCAAAGCTCTTGACCGAGTTTTGTTAAACGGACATTACATGGTAATGCAATGGTATTCTCCGTACGAACGCATTGCCTACCGCAATCGTTTTGAACATAAAAAAACAGACCTTAAAGTCGGATTTCAGCCGGACACATGGTGGATAAAAGAGGACAAATAAATGCGCAGTTATATCATTAAACGCTTGCTTTTAATTCCGGTTACTCTGTTTGGTATTTTGCTCATCAATTTTGCCATTATTCAAATGGCACCCGGCGGACCTGTTGAACACGTTTTAGCCCAATACCGAGGAATGAACACCGATGCCAAGTCGCAACTGACTTCATC
>JAEEYV010000046.1 GCA_016288295.1 Alphaproteobacteria bacterium | reverse complement strand
TTTCAATGGGCGATGAACTGTCCGGTGTTCTGCATTCTGATAGAGAATATTTCTTTGAATGAATTGCGAAAACCGTGCATTCGCTTCCGGGCTCATCGGTTCGGGTAACCAATATACTGCATCGTGAATAGATAATTTATCCTCCGGATTTTTCTGATTGTGATTTTGAATGAGTTTTATATATGATGGAAAATATTCCTTAAATACAGCAGCTCCATTGAAACTTGCAGGAATAAGCCAAGCAAGGTTACTTTCCATGTAATCTTTAACACTCTCCGGCGCATCTGCTCTGCGGAAACTTGATGCATCTTCTTTACTGATGCCGTTTTCTTGGGCTGATGTTGAAAATAATACGTTCATGACACGTTGTTGAGCCCTAAAAATCATCGACTCTGCCAGTGTTTCTTTATCAAAATGATATAAGGCATATTTAAATTCTTCATTGGTAGAAAAACGTCCCTTATGAGCCACTCGCAGATATTGTTCCTTTTCCGGATATTTGGAAATTGTTTCTTCTAAAGGTAAATGTCTCATACAGGTCTTATAAACATTTATTTTATTAGTAGTTCTATCATGTCCTGAATTAATCGTTGTTTCAAGAACTTGTTCGGCTAATTCAGGGTGCGATTGGGCAATTTTTGACAAAAGGTTATATTTATTCAATAGTGAAACACGCCACCGACATGATTGGTTAACGTTTTTTACGATTTCAAGAACTTGCTCGGCTAAGGCTGGTTGTGCATCAACGATGTCTGGCAAAAGATCGTATGCTACGTTTAATGAAAGGCTATTATTCTTGTCTGATTGAACAGCGGTTTTTACGGTTTCAAGAACTTGCTCAGCTAAGGCTGGTCTCGACTGGGCAATATATGATAAACTCCTATATGCCTTTTTTAGTGAATCGCTATTATTCTGATTTGATTGAAGAGCGGTATTAAATGTTGCAAAAACTTGTTCGGATAATGCAGGTTGTGCCACGATAACCTTTGACAAACAATCGTATGCCTCTTCTGATGAATTGTGATTATTATGATTTGATTCAAGAGCGGTATTATATGTTGCAAAAACTTGATCGGCTAATTCAGGTCGTATCTTAACAATATCTGACAAACAATCATATGCAATTTTTAATGAATTGCCATCTTGTTTTGATTGAACGGCGGTACTAAATGTTGCAAGAATTTGCTCGGCTAATTCAGGATGTGCTTCGAAAGTACTAGCCAAATTAGAGTATGCCACGTTTATTGTATTGCTGCTATCAATATCATCTAATCTAAAAGTGGTATTATATGTTGCAAAAACTTGATCGGCTAATTCAGGTCGTACTTTTACAATATCTGCTAAATATTCGTATGCTTTTTTAAATGAAGCTATACTATTCTTGTCTAGTTGAAGAGCTATACCAAATGTTGCAAAAACCTGCTCGGATAATTCAGGCCGTTCTTTAACAATATCTGCCAAATATTTGTATGCCTCCATTAATGAAAGGCTATTATTCTTGTCTGATTGAAGAGCGGTACTAAATGTTGCAAAAACTTGCTCGGCTGATTCAGGATGCTCCTCAGCAATATCAGACAAATGGGAGTACGCACAGCTTAATGACAAGTTACGATTCTCATATGATTGAACAGCGATACCAAATGTTGCAAAAACTTGGTCGGCCAATTCAGGGTGTGACTTAGCAATCTCTGTCAAACAATCGTATGCCGTGTTTAATGTCCGGTAATCATTACTTTTTGATTGAACAGCAGTATTAAATGTTGTAAAAACTGGCTCGGATAATTGAGGTTGTGCATTAACAATATCTGATAAACGGCGATACATTGTCCATAATGAAGAACCTTTTTGAACAGCGGTGTTAAATATTGCAAAAACTTGTTTTGCTGATTCAGGATGTTCCCTAACAATATCAGACAAATGTGAGTACGCACTGCTTAGTGAATCACTATCATTCTTATATGATCGAACAGCAGTGTTAAATATTGCAAGAACTTGTTTTGCTGATTCAGGATGTTTCTTAACAATATCAGACAAATGTGAGTACGCACTGCTTAGTGAATCACTATCATTATTATCTGATTGAAGATCCATTTTTATGTTTGCAAGAACCTGCTCGACTAATTCTGGTTGTGACTGGCCAATATCTGGTAAACTTTCATACGCATCATTTAATGGTGTTTCATGTTTTTTTACATTATCTGTTGCAAGAACTTGTTTTGCTGATTCAGGATGTTCTTTTTCAGGATGTTCCCTAACAATATTAGATAAATGTGAGTACGCACTATATGATTTATCTGATGCTATATTATCGATTTCTATTTTATTTCCTGAATAATTTGATTGTCGTAATACTGTTTTTTTCGTTTTATTAATAACGTCTTTTACATTACTTCTCAAATCATTTAAGTATTGTAGTACTTTTTCTTTATTCATAGCTCTTACATTCAGTTTTTTTATTTTGTCTATAGTTTAACACAAAAAAGTGGTTTAGTCAATCGGTTTATCCTAATATATAGGTCTAAAGTATAGATATATTATGAGTTGGAGATTATTTTATTTTGTTTATCTGGTATTAACTAAAATTTAGTAAGCTTGGTTTATAATATGGGTTTGAATGTTTTAGAGGTAGTTTGAAATGCATATGCTTCAAATGTTGCAGGAATATATGCAACAAGATACGGAAAAGTTTTTGGCGGCAACAATTTTTGTTGTGTGCTACATTGCGCTGTTTTCAGAAAAAGTAAATCGTGCAGTTATTGCGATGTTGGGTGCATTAGTCATGGTATTTACCGGTGTTTTGAGCAAAACATCTGTACTTGAAGGCATCGATTTTAACACTTTATCATTGTTGATTGGTATGATGATTATTGTCGGAACAGCAGAACGTTCGGGTATGTTTGAATATACTGCTATTTTCGGTGCAAAATTGGTACGAGCCAATCCTCGCGGATTATTAATAATGTTGGCGGTTGCGACAGCGTTATTTTCTGCCTTTTTGGACAATGTTACAACTATTTTGTTAATTGCTCCGGTAACCATTCAAATTACCAAAAAACTTAAACTTGATCCCTACCCTTATCTGATTTTGGAGATTTTTGCTTCAAATATCGGTGGAACCGCAACTTTGATTGGCGATCCGCCTAATATCTTAATTGGTTCGGCTCTGGAATTGAGTTTTATGGATTTTGTTAAAGAATTAACGCCGATTGTTGTTGTTTGCCTGGCCAGTATTATTTTGTGGTTTGAGTGGGGATGGCGTAAAGAGCTGTGCGCTGATATTGAAAATCGCAAAGAAATTATGCAAATGAACGAAAAGGAAGCAATCCGCAATCATGGATTGTTGAGAAAATCATTGTTGGTCTTGATTGCTGTGATACTTGGTTTTGTTATGGCAGAAGAAGTAGGAATATCAAACGGAACCATTGCATTATTCGGGGCTGCGGTGCTGATGCTGTTATACACCGCAGGAAGCAAGCAAAGCAGTAGAGATCAAAAAGTGGCACAGATTTTGGCCGGCATTGATTGGACAACAATTTTCTTTTTTACCGGGCTGTTTATTATTGTCTATGGATTGGAAGAAACCGGAATTTTAGGAATTATGGGGCAGAAATTTTTGGAATTGACTAATGCCGAATTACCTAAAATTACAATCTTAACCCTTTGGAGCTCTGCCGTTTTATCAAGTATTGTTGACAACATTCCTTTTGTAGCAACAATGATTCCAATGTTAAAATCCATGGAAGAAACTATTGGCGGGCGTGAAATTATGATGCCGGCTTGGTGGGCTTTGTCTTTGGGAGCTTGTTTTGGTGGAAACGGCACTATCATCGGCGCTTCAGCCAACGTGATAATGGCCGGAATTGCCGCTCGAGATGGACATCCAATCAGGTTTTTAGCCTTTATGAAGTGGTCTGTGCCAATTATGTTATTTACTGTTGCATTAGCAACTGTATGGTTGAAGATTCAATATTTTTAAAAGTTATACACAATCGCCTTTTGAATAACTTTGTTAACCTTTTATTCATAATTTGCATTTAAAATGGAATGCAAAATGAATGGGGATTACTATGCAACGACTGGCCACACTTACATTTGTAGCTTTTTTACTTTGTTTTGGTATTGCTAATGCTGCTCCAAAAACAACATCAAGTATTGCCATAGACATCAAAACCGGAGAGGTTTTGAGTAGCGAAAATGCTGACGTTTTGCGTTATCCGGCTTCATTAACAAAGCTAATGACTTTGTATTTGACTTTTGAAGCATTGGAAAAAGGTAAGTTAAAACTAAGCACCCCATTAAAAGTTTCTCGCGTGGCCGCGGGACGTTCCCCTTCCAAAATCGGAGTAAGAGCCGGTCAAACAATTTCCGTTGAAAACGCTATTAAGGCTGTAATCATCAAATCTGCAAATGATTGCGCAACTGTTTTGGCTGAAGGTTTGGCTAAAGATGAAAGAGAATTTGCTAAGCTGATGACAGCCAAGGCCAGAAAGCTCGGTATGAAAAAAACCGTGTTTAAGAATGCATCGGGATTAAATAATAATCTGCAAGTAAGTACTGCTCGCGATATGGCAATTTTAGGAAGTGCTGTTTATCACCATTTTCCTAAATATTATAAGTGGTTTTCAATGCAGAAATTTACATATCAAGGACGGACTTATTATACACACAATCATGTGTTAAAACAATTTAAGGGTTCGGACGGAATGAAAACCGGTTATCTGGCTGCTGCTGGATATAATATTGTAACCTCTGCTCAGAGAAACGGTATCAGAGTTTTAGCTGTTACATTAGGACATAAGACCATTCAGCAACGCGATCGCAAAGTAATGGATTTGATGGACAGAGGCATCAAAAAGATTGCAATGAATAACACCAAATCTGCTCATACTGTTATGGCAAAACTTGAAATGCCAAAGAAAATTGCGGTCGAGAAAGTTGAAAATAAAGAACCTAAAATGGTTATTTCAAAAGGAGAATGGGGAATTCAGGTCGGAGCGTTTCGCAATTATGCCAAAGCTCGTAGCTATGCGTTTAGTATAAAAAAACATATGCCAGAACTTAAAGCTTATCCTATTGATATAGAAAGTGTAGAAGGTGATATGGTGGTACTTTACAGATCGAGAATTACAAATATTGCAAAAAAAGATGCGGAAGAATTGTGTAATCGTTTGAAAAATGAAAACAAGTCTTGTATAGTTGTAAATACACAAAGAAATTCACAACTAGCAATGGCTGATAATTAAACGATGAACGAAAAAAATGCACACATTATAACAATCAGTAACGAAAAAGGCGGAACCGGAAAATCAACTGTTTCAATGCATTTGGCTGTTTTTTTGATGCAGGAAGGTTTTAAGGTGGCCGTTATTGATATGGACGGCAGGCAGGGAACTCTTTCAAAATATGTTGAAAACAGAAAGAAATTTGCTATTCAAAATCATATTAATCTTATTGTGCCCCAACTTGTTACCGTTGCCCCCAGAGATAACTCGGTAGAATATCCTAACCATATATCTGAAATAGAATTGGCAATGAGCGAATTGTCAAAACAATATGATGCAATTATTATTGACACTCCGGGAGGTAAAAACTATTTGTTTGAAGAAGCACATAAACTGGCCGATACTTTAATAACCCCTATTAGCGATAGTTTGATTGATTTGAATGTGCTTTCGGAAATTGATAAGGATAATCCAACCAAAAATCATGCCGGACATTATGCCCAGTTTGTATGGGAAATGAGAAAATATCGCGCACAAAGAGGTAAAAAACTTTTAAACTGGATTGTTGTCGGCAACAAGATTTCACCATTAAATTCCCGAAATAAGACCATGTTTTTTGAGCATTTAAACAATATTGCAAAATTATACGGTTTTAGAGTTGCCGACGGCATAAAAGACCGCGTGATTTATAAAGAATTGTTTTTACAAGGATTGACAGTATTGGATGTTAAGACTGAAGCACTTAAGGGGCGATTAACCATGTCGCATTTGGCTGCAAAGCAGGAAATTAAAAGTCTAGCGGAATATATTTGTCCTCAAAATTAAGGTAAAATAAGATGAAAGAACTAAGTTTTTTGATGCTTCTCATCGCTTTGATAGCGACGGGGCTAGCTTGGGCAGAGCGTGCATTAAAACTAAATCAGGAACGCTATGCTGCTTTTTATATTCCTGATGTTACACGTTTTAATGTTGTTTGGGGCTTTATATTTTATACAGGTTATGGAGCAATTATCGCTCAAAAATCTTGGATTTGCTATATATTCATAATTTTGATTGTAATTTTATTTTTATATCTGATTTATTTATATGCTATGCGACGTTTCTTGCTAGGAAATTGTGCTGTTTGCGCTCATATATTAAAAAAAGTAGTATTGATGAAAATCAGCAAGCAACAAAAAATTGATAATTCTTTAAAAAATTGCAAATATCCAAAAGAAAAAGCGCTCAAAATGTTGGGAATTCCGGCTTTTGCCGATGGGCGAGCAAAATTAATACAGACACGACTTGAGGTATTAAAAAATCAGAATTTTTCTCACCCCTATTTTGATAAGTTGGTAAAAAATATTGAGAACAGCATTTATGATTAATGCACACTATATGGTATAAAGTTATTTTGGCGAGCTAAAATAAAAGCCATATCACGGCTGTCAGCGACGGCCAATTCTTTACCATCGGCAGAATAAAGTCGCCAAACATCACTATTTGAAACTTTTGCTGGTTTTATAAAAACTATAGGTGCGCAATTAAGTTCCAAAAAAGAATTAAAATCGTGTTTTTGCGATGATGAAAACCAAAATGTATCTGACATAATAACTCTCCTATATGGGACATATTTTACATGTTGTTGGTTAAATATTGGCTAACACATACATATTTTTGCGCAATAATTAAAAGAAATAATTTGCCAAAATAAATTTTAAGTATTATACACTATGGCAATGGTACCAAAATTTTAAGGAAAATTGATGAAAGAAGAACTGTTAGAGCTGACCGGAGAAGTTATTGAAAAGCTTCCTAACGCTATGTTTAGAGTAAAATTAGAAAACGGCGTTGAAATCTTGGCAATGACCGCAGGAAAGATGCGCAAATTCCGCATCAGAGTTATGGTCGGCGACAAAGTTGATATTGAGATGACACCTTATGACCTGACAAAAGGGCGTATAACTTTTCGCCATAAGGACTAGTTTCTATAAATATTTTAGCAAAACAAACCCGCCGATAAGCAATATTAAAAACAGGATTGATAGAAGACCAAAATGTTTTTCTATAAAGTTTTTTATGGGCGCTCCAAAATAATATAACAATCCGGCAATTATAAAAAAGCGTAACCCACGTGCAAATACCGAGGCTATGCCAAACACCATAAGGTTTAAGCCAACTGCGCCACTGGCGATAGTTATAACTTTGTACGGGAAAGGTGTTATTCCGGCAGCAAACACTATCCAAGCTCCATATTCATTATAATATTGCTTAAATATGTCAAATTTATCAACATAACCGTAAAATTCCAATAATGGTTTGGCTATCAAATCATAGCCCCAAAAACCGATTGCATAGCCAAAGTAACCACCAATAACACTGGCAAGTGTAGCAACAAAAGCTATTTTCCAAGCTTTGTTAGGAGCAGCAATTACCATGGGAATCAACATAATATCCGGGGGAATGGGGAAAAAAGAACTTTCAATAAAAGAAATTGCCGCCAATATCCACAAGGCGTTTTTTTTAGCGGCAGAATCTACCATCCATTGATATATCTTTTTAGTCATTAACAGCTCTCAATAAAATTTAGGGAGATTGTAATATATTATTTGATAAAAGAAACTAATTTATTGAGATATACAACATTTTCAATATATATAGCATTGTCATTCTTGAGCTGTCGCTTGAGTATTTTATATTGTGTCGGACAACAATGGATTGCCACCACTTTAGTATGATTCTTACCAAGAAAAATTTGAGCTCCTCGGGAATCGTTAACCTTAAAACATGATAGGTTGTTATTGTCTGTAATAGAAAGAGGTGACGACAAGTCTTTTTCAACTAGTAAAACATCATAATGTCGTCCTCCCTCGCAATAACTGCGTACAAGTTCCGGCAAAATCCTTGAAATTTCCTCGCTTTTAAGATAGTGAGAAATACCGTCATATGTTATGGTCTGCGGATTATCTGAAATTGCAACCAGAGGCGCTTTTGCAGTTAACTTCTGACTGATCAAATATTCAATAACCGCACGACTGTTAGTGTTTTTCATATTGGTATTGACAATATATAAATCAGGTGAAAGTTCTTGCGCATAGCGCACAAACTTATAGGCGTTTTCAGTAAAAAAAACGTCAGTTTCAACATTTTCAAGTGCGTTATGAAAAATATTAAGGTCAGCATGTTTATCATCAATTATAAAAACTCTACTCATAGCAATATCCCCTGATAAGTGCCGATAGAATTTTGATGTAATTAATGATTTTATTTTTTCAAACTGCTATTTTGGTTTAGGTAAGCACGTAAAGTATTGTTTAAGAGCATTGTAACCGTCATAGGCCCTACTCCGCCCGGAACTGGCGTAATATATGATGCGACCTCTTTTACATTATCAAAATCGACATCACCACAAATTTTGCCGTCAACACGATTAATACCTACATCAATTACTGTTGCACCTTCTTTTATCCATTCTTTTTTAACCATCTTTGCTACACCACAGGCGGCAACCACAATATCAGCCTTGGAAACAATGGAAGGAAGATCAACTGTTTTGCTGTGAGCGATTGTAACTGTGCAATGATTGTTTAGTAACAACGAAGCCAACGGACGACCGACAATGTTGGAACGACCGATTATTACAGCGTGCTTGCCTGTAAGGTTACCAAGTGTGTGTTGCAACATATATAATACACCTTGGGGAGTAGCCGCAACCATGGCCGAAGAATCGTTAGCATGCAACAATCCTAAATTGTAAATTCCGAATCCGTCAACATCTTTAGCGTGATCAATACTTTCAACAATCTCATTGGAATTAAGATGCTTTGGAAGGGGCATCTGAACAATGATACCATTGACCAATACATCATGATTCAGGTTATCAATAAGTTGTAAAAGATCGTTTTGTGTAGTTTCTTCAGGCAAATGGTGGATTTTACATTTCATCCCTATTGCTTCGGCTGCTTTTTGTTTGTTGCGGTCATAAATAATACTGGCCTCGTCGTTGCCAACCAGAACAACCGCCAAATATGGAGATGTCGGCAAATGGGCAACCTTTTGTGCCAACTCATCACGCAAATTTTGCGCCATAATTTTTCCATCAATTATTTGTGCCGTCATAATGTACTCCACTCTTGCAATTTTTTGATTATATGTGGTGATATATTTTTAATCTGAAGCTTTTTAAAATGATTAGTTTCACCGCTGATAATTTCAATATCACTTTTAGTTACGTCAAGTTCTTTGCTCAAAAATTTTATCAGTTCTTTATTGGCCTTACCTTTTTCGGGAACGCTGATGATACTTATGCGTAAAAAATCTATCCCATCGGCGGAGGTTACAACGCCTTTTATACCTCTTTCAGAAGCATTGGGGGTTATTTTTACAAACAAGGTAATGTCAGAGGCATTAATATTAAAAATCATTAACAAAAAACGGCGGTAAAAAACCGCCGCCCTTATTCTGTAGTGCAAATTACAGCATCATCTGACCAAGAATTGACAGAACAATGAAGATCAATAACGGAGCTGTCTCAAATTCACCAAGTTTGCGCCATTTTTCGGGAAGCACTTCGGAAACCTTGGCGTATACAGGAGCTGTGAGTTTGTTGCAAAGCTCAACGGCTTTCTTTGTGCCATCATTCTTAGATAAGTCAACAACATTGCAAGTCTTAAGCAACTCAACAATGATGTCAAACAAAACGATTAATGCGTAAATAATAAAAATTAATCCAACTAAACCCATTTGAAACTCCTTTGCGAATGTTTAATTACAAATCTGCATAAATTATTATCTATTTTTTTTTAATTGTCCAGTTATTTATATTCACTTTTTACAGCTATTTAGGAAGATTGTTCGAAAGTTCTCTAAAGCGCGATGCTAAAAATGACTTAATACGTCTTTCAGTACCATTTGCCGGATTATGACGACGTTCTTTCAAGGATGCAATCCGTTCTTGGAGTTCGCTACCACTTTCGTGACCAGAATTTATGCTCTCGAAAATTTCTCTCAAGTGCTCACCATAGCTTCTTGAAGAGCTGTAATCTTCATCTAGACCAGACAGAATAAGCTCTCTCAGTCTGCTCATAAATGAGTATTTTTCTCTGGTGGGAATAACGTTAGGATTGTAGTCTGGTTCATATTGACCATAAAAATAATCATATTCTCCATCAAGATCATCATCATAACCACGAAACATATGCATTTTGCGTAACTGAGCCTTTGACATGTTCCAATATTGCTGATGTTGTTGAAAAAGCTGTATCACTCTTAAGTATTGAATAGCTGTTTGGGGATCTACAACATAAATGTCATGTTCAATGCGTTCTCTGGTTTCATCACTGGCATTACCTGTACATTCTTTTATAGCATTACGCAGTTGGCGGAGTTTAACCAGTTTGTTATATATCTGATTATACTTTTGCTGAGCTTCAGGAAACGAGCTGTTGCGGTACAATCCCAAGCAAACCATAAGTTCTGCTTCACGGGTATACGAATCGTCTAACCATTCATTACGTTCCATCAAATCCGAATCGGTGATGTATCCATCATTCATATTACGTATTATTTTGGCACAATCTTCAAACCAGCTGAAATATTCTTGTACAGAGTTAGTTTCAGAGTTAAGTACTTCAATCGACTCTGCAACTTTAAACTGCAAATCCTCGATTTTAACTTCTTTGTCTCCAACTTTTACTTTTTCATTCGGAGGGGTAGTAACCAATGAACGAGTTACTTTTTGAGCTTCTTCATACGAAATATTCGGATAAGACCTTTTTACTGCCTGAGACACAATAATGTGGGGGCTGACAACACTTTGCGGGCGTAACTGCTTGCTCTGCTGAATTAAACGCAGACGGGTAAGCTTTGCTCGTTGTCTTGTTGCCAATGCTTCTTCTGAAATATTGTTTTCCATTACCCTACTCCTTGTATCCGGTATTAGATTTCATCAAAAATAAGTTTTGCCTCTTCTTCAGAAATAATTCTTTCGATTACCCAACTACTGATTTGTTCGATTTTTTCAAGTTCTACATTCATTGCTTGTCCGACACGACCGATAAACAATGTTTCTTCATCGCTCAACTCATCATCAACGTGAGCCAAAAAACAAAGATCTTTAATCAACTCAAGAGCTACACGGCGATTTTTTATCTTTGACAGATTTTTTAAGATTTCATCATCACTGTGTTCTTCGAAAATTTCCTCAATCCTGGTCGAGGGAACATCATATTGTTTGGCGATGGATTGAATATATTGTTTTTCAATATCATCAAACCGTCCATCTGTTTTGGCCAAACGTGTAAAAGCACACAAATATGCGATTTTTTCTTCATCACTAAGGCTCATAATTGCATTAAATTGTTTATTCATTGATTTTCTCCGATATTAACTCTGAATTTAGAATACCAAAATATATAAAATTTGGCAACAATAAAGAAAGCGTCAAACGTAGAAAAAATGCTTGAAAATAGCTATAAATAGTCTAGTATATTGTGAAAATCTTAACTTTTAAGGGTGTTCATTGTCGTGAACTATTTTATAAAGACTTTCGGCTGTCAGATGAATGTCTATGATTCAGGAAGAATCGCCGTTATTTTAGAAAATATGGGATATAAAGCAGCTTCTAAAGTTGAAGAAGCTGATTTGATTATATTTAATACATGCCATATTCGCGAGAAGGCAGCTGAAAAGCTATTCTCTGACCTTGGAAGAATCGAAATTATAAAAAATGAACGTGCAGAACGTGGGCTTGAAACGATTATCGGTGTCGTAGGTTGCGTTGTACAGGCCGAAAATGAACAAATTGCCGTGAGAGCTCCTTATGTAAACTTTGCTACCGGTCCTCTGACTTATTATCGTATCCCCGAAATTTTGCAAAGAATTGCCGCAGAAAAGAATATTTGTGTAATTGATACCGATTTTCCAGCAGAAAGCAAATTTGACTTTTTACCGCAGAATAAATGCTCCGGAGGGTGTTCTTATTTGGCTATACAAGAAGGTTGCAATAATTTTTGTACATATTGTATTGTGCCATACACCCGCGGAGTTGAAACTTCGCGCCCGATTGAGGACATAATTGCCGAAGCAAAACGTCTGGTTGAGGGAGGAACTCTGGAAATTAACCTTCTGGGGCAAAATGTTAATTCTTATCATGGAGAAGATGCAAACGGCAAAGAACGCAATTTGGCTTATTTGTTGAATAAATTGTCAGAAATTGACGGTCTGAAACGGTTGAGATATACGACATCATACCCCGCAGATATGAACGATGAACTGATTGCCTGCCATAAAGATTTGAGCAAATTAATGCCATATTTACATTTGCCCCTACAGTCCGGTTCGGATAAGATTTTGAAAGCTATGAATCGCCGCCATACCAGCGGGCAATATTTGAATATTGTTGAAAAATTGAAGAATGCCAATCCGCGAATCGGACTGTCATCTGATTTTATAGTCGGTTTTCCCGGTGAAACGGATGATGATTTTAGAGCCACTATGGATATGGTAGAAAAAGTAAATTATATTCAAGCTTTTTCCTTTAAATACAGCCGCAGAGCCGGAACTCCAGCGGCGGTTTATCCAAACCAGGTAGAAGAAAAAGTAAAACAAAAACGTTTGGCTGTTTTGCAAGATGATTTATTTTCACGACAATTAAACTTTAATAAAGAATGTGTTGGTAAGATAATGCCAGTACTGTTTGAAAGTAAGGGGCGTAAAAACGGTGAAATTTTCGGTCGTACACCTTATATGCAGACATTAGTAGCAAAGGGTGGATTAGAAAATTTGAATAAAATTAAAAATGTTGAAATAACTTCCGGCGGAATGAATTCGCTGAATGGTGTAATTAAGTAAAGGCAATAAATTATGGCAGAAATAGAATTTGAACTTTTTAATAACCAATTTCTTCAACAACTCGTAGGAGCTAATGACGAAAATTTGAAAATTATTGAAGAAACAATCGGAGTCGAAATTGCTACGTTTGGCAATCGTCTAACTATTAAAGGTGATGAAGAAAATTGTGCCAAAGCTAAGGAAGCTATTGATGCTTTGTATTCAAAAGCAAGCCGAGGAATTAATATTGGTTCACAAGAAGTAAAAGCCGCTGTCAGGATGAGTGGTGCTAATATTGATGATAAAAAACAGGTTGATCTAAATAACATTGTTCTCAAAACAAAAAAACGCCATATCTATCCACGTTCACAAAACCAAGCAAAGTATATTTTGGAAATGATGGACAATGAGTTGGTGTTTGGTCTGGGACCTGCCGGTACCGGTAAAACTTATTTGGCTGTTGCTTTGGCTGTTTCTATGATGTTGGAAGGATCAATTGATAAAATTATTTTATCACGTCCCGCAGTTGAGGCCGGCGAAAATTTAGGTTTTTTACCGGGTGATTTGAAAGATAAAGTAGATCCTTACCTGCGCCCGTTATATGATGCTTTGTATGAGATGTTACCAGCTGAACAGGTCGATAAAAAATTGGCCGCCGGAGAAATTGAAATTGCCCCCTTAGCTTTTATGCGCGGACGTACATTATCAAATGCGTTTGTTATTTTGGACGAGGCTCAAAATACAACCCCAATGCAGATGAAAATGTTTTTAACCCGTCTGGGAGAAAACTCACGCATGGTAGTCAACGGCGACTTAAGTCAGGTTGACTTGCCAAGAGGGACAATTTCGGGTTTAAAAGATGCATTGGCTACTTTGAAGAATATTAAAGGTATAACCTCAGTTACTTTTGGGGCTGAAGATGTCGTTCGTCATGGTTTGGTAGCCAAAATAGTCTGTGCTTATGAACAACGTAACAAGGAAGAGCATGATTAAAACTCAGCTTAATATTGATATTGCCGACGACAATTGGCTAAAAGAATTGCCGGAAGTTGAAAAACTATCCGCAGAGGTGTTTGATAAGGTGATATCGACATTACAGCCTGACTGGTTAAACAATAAAAAAAATGTTATTATAAACTTGTCATTGAATAATGATGAAGAGATCAGACAGCTTAATGCCGAATTCAGACAACTTGATAAACCAACAAATGTCTTATCGTTTGCCAATATTGATGATGAGGAATTTGAAGCTTATTTGGTACGTAATGATGAGATTGAACTTGGCGATATAATAATTGCTTTGGAAACGATGATAAACCAGAGTAAGGACCAAGAATTAAGTCTGCATGACCATTATTGCCATATTCTTATCCATGGAATCTTGCATCTGCTGGGATATGACCATATGGAAGCAGAGGAAGCAAAAGAAATGGAAAGTGAAGAAATAATATTGTTGAAACTTTTTAACATTGATAATCCCTATGAGGAGAGTGAGTAAGATATGAGTGATGACAACCAAAGTCATAGTTTGTTAAATTTTGTTAAGAACATTTTTGCCCCAAAAGAAGAAGATGTGCGCGAAACAATCGAAGATATGATTGAAGAAGCTGTCGATGATACTGGAAACGACGAGTTTAGTGAACATGAACAGCAATTGCTGAGTAATGTGTTGGGTATTAAAGATAAAAAAGTATGTCGGGTTATGATACCACGTGCTGATATTATTGCTTTTCAAAAAGATGGAACTGTTGAAGATTTGGCCAAGCTTATGGTTGAAAAAGGGCACTCAAGAATTCCTATTTACGGAGAATCTCTAGATGATGTTACCGGTTTTTTACACATCATTGATTTAGCAACGTGTTTGCTCCGTGGGCAAGATAAAATGTCAGTTGCTTCAATTGAAGCTAATCATATAAAGTTGGCTTCGCCGGAGGTGTCGGTACTTGATTTGTTGAAAGAAATGCAACAAAGCAAAACTCATATGGCCGTCGTGGTTGATGATTATGGCGGGGTTTGCGGTTTGGTTACAATTGAGGACTTGTTAGAAGAAATTGTCGGAGATATTGAAGACGAATATGATTTGGAAGAAAATCATATTATTACTCTGCAAGGACAAGGTGCTTTTATTGCTGATGCCAAGGCTTATCTTGATGAAGTACGGGAGGTTACAGGCTTAGCTTTTGGTGAGGAAAACGAGGAAGAAAATGAAGTAGATACTATTGGAGGATACGTCTTTGAGTTGGCACAACGTATTCCTAACAAGGGTGAGATTATTGAAGGACACGAAGGTGTCAAGTTTAAGATAATTGATGTCAATCCTAGCCGAATAAAAAAAATTATGATTATTTTGCCTACAAATACTGAGGCTCAGGCTGTAAATGAATAAGCAATGGCTACAATATAAAAAGACAATAGCATTGGCTCTTGGAATAGGAGCTACTTTTGCTATGCCTCCATATTATCAAATATGGATATTGTTTATATGCTTCGGGGGTTTGATTAGTATGTTGGCTAATGCAAACAGTTCCAAGCAAGCTTTTGCTTTGGGATATTGGTTTGGTTTCGGATTTTTTGCAGTAGGATTGTCGTGGATTACACATGCTCTGGCTATGGATTTAAAAAGTTTTTGGTGGTTAATGCCAATTGCACTATCTGCAAGCGGTGCTTTTTTTGGGCTTTTTGTAGCATTGTCGGCATGGGGAAGCTATTTCTTCAGAGGTATCGGAGCTAAAACTGTTGCTTTTGCCGCATTATGGGGGGGTGGAGAATGGTTGCGTTCTTTTTTATTAACCGGTTTTCCGTGGAATCTCTTGGGATCAGCACTTGCCTTTGACCATAGATTGTTGCAGTTGGCATCTGTTGCAGGAACATATACTTTATCAATGCTGGTAATTATAATCTCTACATTACCGTTAATGGTGGTTAAAACTAAAAAAAGAAATGCTTTTTGGATAAGTATTGTGGCGGTTGTGTTAATTTTAATATTGCTTATATTTGGTATGTATCGTGCACAAAAACTTGATAATAATGAATCATCAGACATTAAAATAAGAATTGTGCAACCAAGTATTCCTCAAAGTATGAAGTGGAATTACAGCCAGCTTGAACATAATTTTGAAGATTATATTGAGATGTCTCAGGAAGAAGGTTTTGCCGATACAAATGTAGTAATTTGGGGAGAAACGGCAAGCACTTTTCCAATTTCCATGGACAGAGAGCATCTTTATCAGTTGTTACCGGCAATACCTGATGATGGATTTTTAATTACAGGAAGCATTGATTATTTCCCAGACAGCGATGATCGTTGGTTACCGGTTAATGCAGGTATTATATTGCAACATGGTAAAGGTATTGTTGAAACATATGCTAAATCGCATTTGGTTCCGTTTGGAGAATATATTCCGTTAAGACGTTTTATTCCGGCAAAATTGCGCCCAATAACAAAAGTTATTGCTGATTTTAAGGCCGGTAGTGGCGTAAGAACTATACATACAGATAAATTGCCACCATTCGGAATTTTGGTGTGCTATGAAGTTATTTTTCCGCATCAGGTTGCAAATAAAAGCGATAGACCGCAATGGTTGATAAATCTGACTAATGATGGGTGGTACGGTAAAAGTTCAGGTCCATATCAACATTTAGTGTCGGCTCAATTGCGTGCAGTAGAGGAAGGTCTTACCGTAGTTAGAGCGGCAAATTCAGGAATATCTGCAATAATTTCCCGGAGTGGGAAAATTATAAAATTAATAGGATTGCATGAACGTGGAAATTTGGATGTAATGTTACCTCAAAATTTGGATGTTGAAACATTATATTCAAAATACGGAAATACAATTCCAACTGTAATTATGTTGTTGCTGTTATTTATGGCCTTAGGAATATCGGTAAAAACGAATAAATAACCTTAATATATAAGCAAAATCTGATATACAATGTTATTAAAAAATATGATTGACAAGTACTACTAAAAGTAGCATTTTGGTAGTAGTGATATGTTGTTGGAGTTATATAATATGACATTACAGAAGTCAAAAAAATCAAGTCGTGGACGTACCCCAAGTGGGCAACCTAACCCTATAGATATTCACGTCGGAAATAGAATTCGTCTGCGTCGCAGTATTTTGGGATGGAGTCAGGAAAAATTGGCAGCAATGTTGGGGTTGACATTTCAACAAGTCCAAAAGTATGAACGTGGAAGTAACCGTGTCGGTGCTAGCCGTTTGTGGGATATCGGCAATGTCATGAATGTTCCGATTAATTTCTTTTTTGAAGATATGGATAAAAATGTTGCTTCACAAAGTCCACGTGTATTCAGTTCGTCAGAAACAGAACCGTTAAGGTTGAATGAAATTTCTGATGATATTGATATGGATCCGATGAAAAGACAAGAAACACTAGAATTGGTCAAAGCATACTATAAAATCAATAATCGCAAGACAGCAAAAATTTTGTATGATCTGATTATTGCGTTATCAAAATCAAATGCTGTACAAAAAATGGATTAACTTTTTATTTGACTTGCTGTGTAATAAGAAAAATAAAGCTGGCATTTTTGTGTGTCAGCTTTTATTATATCGATTACGGAGGGAAGTATGACTTATTTATTTACCAGTGAAGCTGTATCAAATGGGCATCCGGATAAAATTTGTGATCAAATATCTGATGCCGTGCTTGATCTTTATCTTACAAAAGATCCTGATGCGCATACTGCTATTGAAACCATGGCAACGACAAATAGTGTGATTGTGGCTGGAGAAACCTTAAGCAAAGCCAGAATATCAAAAGAAAAAATTGAAGATACAATTAGAGATTTGATTAAAAATATCGGCTATGAACAGAAAGGTTTTGACTGGAAAAAAGTCGAGATTACTAACCTGCTCCATCGCCAATCCGCAGATATTGCTGACGGAATAAAAGATTTTGGTGCCGGCGACCAAGGAATTATGTTCGGATATGCAAAAAAGGAAATTGGTTTTGAGACCGAATTTATGCCATTAACAGTGTTTTTAGCAAACAGAATATTATTAAATCTGCATGATACAAAATCTGAAGGTTTGTTACCGGATGCAAAAAGCCAAGTAACTGTTGAGTATAATGATAAAGGACATGCTGTAGCGGTTAAAAAAATTATTGTTTCAACCCAACATAAAAAAGATTTTTCTCTTGATGAAGTGAGAAATGTTGTCAAACAAGTTATATTGGATACTGTTCCTTCCAAACTAAAACCAAAATCTGCAGAATTAATGATTAATCCCGCAGGACAATTTGTGATTGGTGGCCCTGATGGAGATGCAGGTCTGACTGGGCGTAAGATTGTAGTTGATACATATGGTGGAGCCGCTCCTCATGGTGGTGGTGCTTTTTCGGGGAAAGACCCAAGTAAGGTTGATCGATCAGCGGCGTATATGCTCCGTTGGTTGGCTAAAAATATTGTGGCTGCAGAACTGGCTGATGAATGTTTGTTACAAGTGTCATATGCAATCGGTAAAGCAGAACCGCTGTCGTTGTATATTGACTGTAAAGGTACTGAAAAAGTTGATAAAAACAAAATATTGGCATTTATAAATAAAAATATTGATTTAACTCCAAAAGGCATTATCAGAACATTGCAACTAAAGCGCCCAATTTATTTGCCAACGGCGGCTTACGGACATTTTGGAAGAAAATGGGATGCAGATGGACATTTCAGTTGGGAAAACATGAATTTGGCTAAGGATTTGCAACAATGCAAATAGATGATAAACCACATTTTTATGGGCGTAGGCAAGGAAGACGTTTGAGAAAGGCAAAATCTGTATTAATGGAGAGTTTTTTGCCTACGGTTAAATTAAATGCTGACAATCCGCTTGATTTTCCTTTTCATCCGCAAAAAATTTATTTGGAAATCGGTTTTGGTGATGGTGACCATTTGGCAGGACATTCTCTTAAACATAAGGATATCGCCTATATAGGGGCAGAAGTTTTCAAAAACGGAATTGCTAATTTATTGAGCTTAATTACCGAAATAAAACAAAATGATGAAATCGGTGATGATATAAAACTCTTGAATGAACGTAGTGATAACCTACGAATTTGGGATGATGATATTCGACTGCTCTTTCCGTTGTTGCCGGATGAATGCTTGGATATGGTGTTTTTGTTATTTCCCGATCCGTGGCCCAAAAAGCGGCATGCATCAAGGCGTTTTATTAATCCGGAAAATCTGAAGACATTGGCAAGAATTTTAAAACCAAATGGTATTTTAAGAGTAGCAACAGATCATATGGTTTATAAAACCTGGACCTTACGGCAAATGAAAGACTGTCCGTTTTTTGAGTGGACGGCAACTTGCGGTAATGACTGGAAACATGAACCAGCAGATTGGGTAGAAACAAAATATCAGCGTAAAGCAATCCGTGAAGGACGAAAGCCGGTATTTTTAGATTTTGCAAAAGTAAGCAAATAAAAAAACCTCCCTTGTGGGAGGCTTTTTGTTGTAAGAAGGTCTGATCAGAAAAGTTTTTTGAAGAAACCTTTGGTACTGTCGACAACACCTTCTGCTGTATCGCCAACGGCTTTAACTCCATCAACAGCAGCATCTTTAACGTTTGCCAAGCCTTTTTCAACTACAGCTTGGTAAGATGCAGTCAATATCTTTTTGATAATGATTGAAACTGTTTCAGCAAGGCTGGTTCCATTCTTGCCTTTATCACGACCGATATCTGTAATTTTTATGGCCGGTAGAGGTATCCCTGCAGCAGCTCCCTGACCTGCTACCGAAGCAGCAAGATTGACTTTACCGTCATCGACATTAACCAGATCAACGACAACCTTCTTGCCCGAATCTTTTTTACTGGAATCGGCTTTAGGTTTGTTTCCGCCCATAATATTTTTCAACAAATCAGAAATATTATTATAAGTAACATTGCGCAATTCATATGTAATTTGTGGCTTATCAACTTGAATGTGATTGATAACGATAACCGGCTTTGTAATTGATTTTATGTCAACTTTTGCTGATACTTTTTCAATACTGATTACATATGGCTGAGCATATTCTTTAGGATTACCAATAGTAATGTTACTCAATTTGATATCTCCATTAAATGGAGAAATATGAAATCCTCCGAGTTTGACTTCCGTTCCCGTAATCGGACTTCCATATTTGGTAACGGCGTTTTTAACTATACCTTCCAGGTTATGAACCAAATAAAAAACACCTCCGGCAATAATTAGAAGGATTATGGCTAAGACGATAAGTATTTTTTTCATTTTTGTGCTGTCCTCTTAATTAAAAATTAAAACTATTTGCAGTTTAATGTAGATATAATTTTTTAGCAATAGATATAATTTTTCGTAGTATAAATTATAATTGGGGGATGAAATGGATTTCTATTATAGTCGTAAAAAATTGTTTGCGTTATTTATAGTCAGTTTGATTGTATTGGCTGTTGCTGCCTGTGTAGCTCGTTTTCTAAACATGAGTTCCGGCGTTACAACGGTGATTGTATTCTGTCCGATTTTGTTCGTCTTGGTATCATATTTTTTGTGGATGTTTCCGAGAAGATTGGCTCATATCGACAATAATTCTATTCAAATTGACCGTGCGGTTCCTTTGATGTGGAAAGATGTTGCTAAAGCCAGAAAAATTGTAAGCAACCACTTATGCAAAAGAAATATCATCGTTTTTGATTTGAAACCGGGCAAAGTTTATCCGTTAACACTTATGCAGAGTTTTTGCCAATCAACAAAGTTCACTGCGTTTTCTATTCCTCTGTACGCTATGAAGAAAAAAGATCGTGATACTATATGCAAAGAAATTGCTAAGCATTGCAAAATGGAAGAAGATTAATGAATTGAATTAATCCAATGAATTATTTTGTTTTCTTCTTCTTTGGAATATTGAGCCGGAATATTGTTGAATGATGCATGAGGACGAAGTTTAGCATTTTTGGCCATGCGTTTAAAATCAACAAAAAAGCTGCCATAGTTGCTTCCTTGCGTAGAGAAAGGAACGACTTTGCGAGTTTTGAAGTCTGCTTTTTCTAAAAACGACAATAACGGCGTGGCAGGAGCGTACCACCATACTGGACCACCGACAAATATGGTATTGTATCTTGAAAAATTAGGCATTTTACCACTGAGTTTAGGATATTGTTTAGAATAAAGCTGGTGTCTGGCTTTGAGATAAAATGCGGTATTGAGTTCAAATTTTTCAGCTGTCTTAATCTCATACAGATCAGCTTTGGTGTAGCGAGCAATTTTTTCAGCAATAGCCTTTGTATGCCCGCTTAAGGAATAATAAACAACCAATGTACGACCGGTTTTAGCATTAAGTTTAACTGATGATGTATATTTTGACATTTCGTGTTTGTTTTTTTGAGAAACACGATAAAGATGCACACCTATTCCAAAACCAATGACCATGGCACATATCACTAAAATTGAAATTATGGTCTTGCCCATATCGTCCTCCATCAAAAAATTATATATATTGTATAGTACACAAACATTCTTTTTTTTACCAATAATATTTTATAATAAGGCACATAAAATTCCGGCAGTTCATAAGGACTGCCGGATTACTGTTAGGCGGATAATACTTCAGACTTGGCTTTAATAAAGAAATAAACCGCTTGGTTAATCGGGGTTACGTGAGAACCATTGTATAATCCGCTGGATACACTAGTTGAACTGGTACGACCTTTGGTCGGCGTGGTCGTAGATCCGTTAAGACGGTATGCAACTGCGTGAGTACCGGAAGCACCACCTTCTTGGCATAGATAGTTGCTGGCAGTAATACTTACAGTGTCAGAATCACCACTTTTTGCACCGGCAATAAGGTGGTAGTGATTGGGAACAGCAGGTAGACTTTCGGCCTGTGTGGTTTCAATATTAATAGCTGAATTTCCGCCCAAACCTCTTAAAAATTTACCACGATAGTCAGGAACGTTAAAAGTTGTTACTCCGTTGCCGGCACCAAATTTAGTGCCTATTAATTCATACAACTCCGGATAATTTTCTCGCTCGACTTCTTGTCCGTCACACAACAGCCAATTGCCATGATTGGAAGAACATGCCGAGGCCTTGATATCCCCGACCGGCTGAAGAGCATTAATTAAAGTTATGATATTTGTTCCGACCTGGTTGCTCATGCTGTCGGCTTGACTTTTGGTAACAACATCGCCGCTCAACAATGCGTTGCCAACATTTTTTATACGATGTCCTCCCATGTTGATATCGCCTTGCATGGCAACACGTCCGTCACGCAAAAAAGTTTCATTAAAGCCGGAAGCAAAGTTATCATCCTCCTCATCAGCGTGGTCTGAAACAATGTCGATGTCATTAAGACGATCTTGTTCCCAGTTATGAAGTCTGGTAAATTTTCCTTGTGAATCAAAAGGCATGTGATTTTCTCCAATAAAAAAACCGCCCATTTTACGGGCGGCAGGTTAATAAAAAAGCGGAAACTTATCGTTTCCGCCAGGGGTTTAATAAAATTATTTATTCATCAAAAAGAGGAACGTATCTATTATCTAGTTTGGAATAAGTAAGGTATGATAATGTATGTTTGCAGTAAAGTATAAAACCTATTATTGATAATAACATGAGTACCTGACTAAATAAGACATAGTATCTTTTTAGTCTTCTGATTTTGAATTTGCGATATATAAATTTGGTCAAACAAGAACCGATTAACATAAAATCAAAAAAATAAAAGAATGTATCCCACACATTATTTTGATGATGTAATTCTATTTGATAAATAATTAGGAATATATTATTTATCCATAAGACACATCTAGCATCTCTTATAAAATTTCTAAAAACTATACTTTTATCTTTTTTAAAAAATTTCATTGGTGTCCCTGTGTAAATGAGTGATTTAACAATTTATTATTTCTTTCTGTAGTTGCTTATAGAATTATGTAGAAGATTCTTGCCTTCTCCCGCTAATTTATTGATTATTGAGCGTATTATAGGACGTTCAACATTGTTGCCAAAAGCTTTCATTCCTCCATATGTACCTAATCCGCCACTAATTCCGCCTAGCGATGCATCAACAATAACATCTTTGGCATTGTTATTCTCATTATTACCATATCCGTCTAATGCCGACATTGCAATATTATTTTTATATATTTGTGATGATTTTACCCACCATGGTGCGGTTTTGGAATATTTGAATAGGGGAACACGGTTAGCTATTGAACCAACTCCCTCCGCAATGCCGTATGCTATCGGATGCTCTTTGCGGGTTTGTTTTAGGATATTGCGTCTATAGTCACGCGCTTCTTTATATCCACGACTAAAAGCTTCCCCGATGCTTTCTTGTTTATTATTGCCAAACATATTACCTACCGCATACCCTGCCCCATTTATTCCGCCTTCAATCTCATCGGCAAAACCGGCAGAAAGACCGTTTAGGGCGGCACTTGTTAATCCTTCGGATGTTTGTAGAATATTATTAGATATATCTGTGGTTTGTAATTCATTTACAGACTTGGTAGGATTTTGATTAGGATTAATATAATAATATTCACTTTCCTCTGGTTGAGGGTTTTGTCTTTGTATCGGGTGTTCTCCGTTAAAAACACCTTGTAAATATTCATAAGTTGTGTCAGGCATTTGACTTTCTCCATTAAAAAATCCGCTCGTTACAGGGCGGCGGGTTAATAAAAAAAAGCTGAAACACAATGTTCCAGCCATAGTATATGTTCTTTCGCTTGTAGTCATCTTGCTCCTAGGCTCTGCCCTCGCACTGCGGGGCAATCGCCAACTCGCTTCGGTCACTCGTTTGTTAATTTCACCGCGGTCGCGTATGCTCACTTGCTCAATAAACAAACTTCGCCGTTTGCGGTAAAAACAACATTTTGAGGTTGTTTTTATCCTCACGCCCTTGTTCCAGGGTTCAAATCCCATCCGCTTCTACACCAATAAAAAAACCGCCCCAAAGGACGGTTATTTTTATTGGTAGGCGCGCAGGGATTCGAACCCTGGACCCACTGATTAAGAGTCAGTTGCTCTAGCCAACTGAGCTACGCACCCATAATCTACCTGTGCAGGAATATAGACTGCTAACTTTTTTTTTGCAACAACTTTTTTATATTTTTTGCAAAATCGCGCAAGATGTGCCGCGAATCGCATCGAAAATATCATATTACCAAGCTGTTTATATTGCCTTTGGCACAGTCCGCAACATCTTTGAAAGCACTTATTTGCTCAAAAATTTGCAGTACTTGTTGTGCAGAATAGTTTTTATAACAAAAATCGGCTCGCAAGAAGTCGGCTTTGATCTCTCCAGCCTCAGCAGCAAAACACAGCGGACGATCATCAAATACAAAAGTTTGACAATTTCGTGATAATGCCCAGTATGTTGTCTTTTCTTGATGAAGTTCAATCCAACGGCTACCCTTGGGGCATTGAGAACAGGGATTATCACGAATGCACACCGCACTACTGAACAACGGCACATCGCTATAAACCGGCAAAACGACCGGCAATGGCGACTCTTGTGCAACAGTACGCATATTATTTAATGTATCTTCAAAAGACAGACAAACACGATTGGCGCCTATCTCTTTGGCCATAGAGATTGCCTGAGTATTCAGCGTATAAAGGCTGGTATCAAAGCTCAAGTCTATCCCCTGCTCCGGCAATAAATCAAGCCCCCACCAGTTGCCGATAGTCCATTTTTTATATCCGGCAGACAGAAAAGCAGATATAGAATTTTTCCACGCAGCCGCATCTCGAGCCAATGCCGGTAAAACTAATCTGACCTTATTTTTGGGGAAATTGTTGATATCCGCAACCTTAGTTTCACGGCTGAGCAAAAATTCTATCTCAGCAAGTTTATCAAAGTCCAAGAGGGCTAAATTTTCGGCGTTATCAGTGCGGACTATCCATTTTGATTGTTGATGGGCACATGCTTTGATAGCCGGAGGCAGATTTCCGTGTTTGCCGTCAAAACTGATTTTTGCATATAACTTGCGGCGCAACTCATTGAACATTGAAGCCGGAACAAATAAACCGTCAGGATTGATGAGGTGCAATTCTTTTAGGCTCAATTCGGTATCGCCGGTTTTATTAAAGGCTTTAGTGGCGGCATCATTAGTCTTGCTAGCATCTTCGGCTTTAGCAAAATTGCCTTCTATTTCGGCAGAGAAATTCCCGCAAAAAGCTGAAATGTTATCTGATGTTACTTTAACTTCAACCTCTATATCATGGCGGCGAATGTATTCTCCGTCTTTGGGATGAGCATAGTTATATCCGCCTTTGACTTCGCTTGACGATGCAAGGTAGATGTTTTGTCCTTTAGCAATGTCCGGACTTTTCGGGGGCAAACTAATTGACACTTCGTCTTTGGCATTAGCCTCAAAAACTCTGCGCCCGTTGACGGACATATTTTGGATAGAAAAGCCAAAAGGTTTTTCCTGTCCGGCAATATCGATTTGCAAACCGTCATGACGGGCAATTTTATGATTGGGCTTAAAAATAAGTTTTCCGTTTACAATCTGTAGTACTTTGCCGATCGGAAGCCCGCGGTGGCCTACAAAGTCACGATCAACCACACTCTTGTCTTTGCCGTGAAGCATAAATTTGCACCAAGGACGTGAAAAAATTTGTTTGATGTTTTCTTCTTTTTGAGCAATGGCTCCCTTGCCGTCCAAAATATTGCGGTAATAATCAGTAACAGCAGCTACATATAATGCGTTCTTTTTACGTCCTTCAATTTTGAGAGATGTAACCGGCATTTTGCGGACTTCGTCCTGCAAAGCCATGTCTTTCATTGAAAAATAGTGTTTGTTACCACTTTTGCCGCTGAAAACCGAACGACAGGGATACAAACATTTGCCACGGTTGGCACTGCGACCACTTTCCAGAGATGAAAACATACATAATCCGCTATATGAATAACAGAGCGCGCCATGGATAAATGCCTCAGTTTCTAAGTTCGGAATTGAGGCGATATCCTTGATTTCGGCAAGAGAGAGCTCTCGTGCTAAAACAACACGCTTAAAACCCAGTTTTTGCAAAGCCAATGCGCCTTGTTTGTTGTGAACAGCCATTTGAGTGCTGGCATGCAATTCGAGTTCTGGATATTGGGATTTGATAATTCTCGCAACGCCTAAATCCTGCAAAATAATGCCGTCAACGCCGCAATTTGAACAAGTATCAAGGCTGTCAATCAGCGACGGCAATTCGTTTTCTTGCACAAGGGTGTTAATAGTTACATAGACACGACGTTTCAAATGATGAGCATAGCCGACAAAGTTATTGAGTTCCGCAGCATCAAAATTGGTAGCCGTGGCACGAGCAGAAAAATGCTTAAGCCCAAGATATACGGCATCTGCACCATAATAGAGAGCAGCATATCCGGCCTCAATATCACCGGCGGGAGCAAGAAGTTCTGGTTTCATTACAATATCCTATTTTATCTGGCTACGGTATAGTGAAGAATATACGCCGTCTTCTTTAGCAATAAGCTCATCATGCGTACCTTCTTCAACAATCTCACCATAGTTAACAACTACAATTCTATCAGCATTGCGAACCGTAGACAAGCGGTGGGCAATAATCAGCACGGTACGATCTTTCATGAGATTATCGATAGCTTGTTGGACCACCGCTTCTGACTTGTTATCAAGGGCTGATGTAGCCTCGTCCAAAATAACAATCGGAGCGTTTTTGATAAAGGCGCGGGCGATAGCTATACGCTGTTTTTGACCGCCGGAGAGCAAAACTCCTCGCTCGCCAATTTGGGTATCAAGACCTTTCTCAAGGCTTGATATAAACTCCTCAAGGCAGGCTGATCTGACAGCATAGCTGATTTCTTCCTCTGTAGCGTCTTCTTTGCCAAGCAAAATATTGTCACGGATTGAACCATCAAACAAAAAATTGTCCTGAAATACAATGGCAATTTTATCGCGTAACGAGTTGAGATCGTATTGGCGAATATCAACACCGTCAATTTGGACTTCTCCAGATTTGACATCATAAAATCGTGGCAGAAGATTTACTAATGTAGTTTTACCACCACCTGAATTGCCAACAAATGCAACCGTTTGCCCTACTTTGATTGACAAGTTGATGTTTTTAAGAACCGGTTTGTTTTTTACGTAAGAAAAAGATACGTTTTTGTAGTCAATTTGATCTTTAACGCCATTCAACATTATAGGATTTGCGCAGTTATGGATAGATGGAACTCTTTCCAACTGCTCAAATATGCGTTCCATGGCCATTAAAGACATCTGGACATTGTTGTAGTTGTTACCGATTGATTTAATCGGATTGTAGAGCATGATTAAAGCGGTGATAAACGAAACAAAGTTTCCGGCTGTAATTTCATGATGGACAATCAGATAGCTCCCTGTCCAGATTACCAACGCAATACCTAAAGATACAATAAAGTGCATCAGCGGTGACATCATACCGGTACGTTGAACCATTTTTATACCGAGTTTAAAAACCTGTTTTAGTGTATCATGAAAACGCTTGCGCTGATAATCATACAGATTATATGAGGTAATAATACGATTGCCGTTATATGTTTCGTTATAATGGCTCATAACCGCCGCACCGGAAAATATAGTCTTGTCCATAACCGATTTGATGCGCCTGCGTACAGTGGTCAGCGGATATAATGCTCCAAATAATATTGCTACGGCAATTAATGCCAACTGCCACGAATTATAAAACAAAACAGCAATTAATGATACTGATGAGAAAACTCGGGTAGTAAATAATTTTAAATTGGCAAGCAGGCCGTTACATGCAGTATCAACATCGTGATTGTAGCGCATCATGACATTGCCGGAAGTAGTGGTATCAAAATAATGGGCATCGTTCAACATCAACTTGTCAAACAAATCCATTTTGACATCATTGGCAATTTTGCGCCCTACCCAAGTGTTGAGATACGTAGCAGCATAGTTAAGTGAGCTTTGCAAACAGCTGAATACAATAATCAGCAACGGAATATAGTTGGCAACATTGGTTGATTTTTCAACCATAACCACATCCATGTATGGTTTGAGTGACCAAGCGATGACTGCGTCCATCGAACCAATCGGAATAGTGATTAGAACCGAAATCAAAGCTCTAATCCAATATGGTTTGACATACGGTAATATCTTGCGATAATTGACCACAAGATTAGTCGACATAATCTTTTGTATAAGTTTCTTAAACATTATTTTCTTCGCTAAAATTAACTTTAGCGTGATATTAGCTGATTTTGTGTATTTTGCCAAGTAGTTTTATTATTTTATTTACAAAGCTCTAGCTCTTGACGAAGTTTATCTATTCTGGCCAACCATTCCCAAAAACGCGAATATCGACTATAATCAATATTTTCAAGCTCTTTAGCAACTTCAGGGCCTGCTGTAGGATAAGACGGACAAAAGTTATAATCTGTTTTGGCGCATGAGCTCAAGCAAAGCATCGCGCCCAGCATGGGGGCTAGAATATATGGCAGATTTTTTCTTTTCAACATATTTGATGACCTCTACTTGTTTGGTTACGATTTCTGTGCGAGCATGAGAGCGTCCCAGTAAATATGAAAAAACAGATATTGTTATACAGATACAGAGTATCAATGCTGTCTTTGCCATTTTACCAGAGTTCCTTTATGTTTATACCGACTGCAAACATTACGGCAATCATTCCCCAAAGAAGCCAATATATTTTTCGGTGACGCAGCGCCATACGTATTATCCATTTCAAAAAACGATAACGGCAGTTTTTATGTTCTTCCATTTAGATCTCCTATTATTTGATGTCATTATAGAACAGATGATGGGTAGTTTCATAGCAAGGACTATGATGTTTTGCCCATATTGGAAATATGCTGCGGGTGTGATAAAAGGTTGCGTTATTGGTAAAGTCTGTAAGTTTTCCGCTAATAGCTTTATCAGCAATTTTTAGGCATAAACAAAACATTTTATCACTTGAATTTAATTTGAGAATTTTTGAAAAATTTGGATCGGTCTTGTTCCAACAGCTGAATTGGTATTTTTTTAGGCATGTTTGCTTGACATCGGGTATTTTAATGCCGTCATCAAGACGATAACCGGTAAACCATTTGCGGGCATTGAAGCGGTTTACAATCACACAGGCAACCGCTTCCATACCTTCAATACCATCGCCCCGCGCCTCTCCCCATAGTGTAGCGGCCATTATGTGCAAATCATCCCAATCATCAGGAGACATTTTTGCCTCCTTTATGTTTGCAATTTAACAAAAGATCAAGTTTGGTTTCAAAACTATCAAATTTGCTTTCAAGTTTTGCCAACATTATGTTTTGCTGATTCTGCATCATGATTGCCGAGGCTGTTTCTTTATCAGCTTTATCTATGCGTTGCAGCACACCTTCCATACGTTCTTCCAAGCGACCTTTCCATGAACCTAATTTGACCAAGTTCCACAACATTCCGGCCAAGGCGGCAATGCCTGATATGCCGCCGATTGTATTGATAAAATCCATGTTTTCCTCCGTAAAAAAAAGGGGCATTGCTGCCCCTAATTAAAAGCCAATTGCTAACCAAAACCACGTTCCTAAATCGTTGCTACCCACACTAAAACCGGTCAATGAGTGAGAAACGACAGAGGCCGTAGAGAAAGTTATCGGAGTTACTGCATCAGCGATATGTGTAAGTGATATAGCGTATGAATTTGATGTAAACGGAATTTCATAAACACAATTTTCTCCGGCACTATTGCTCACTTCAATTGTTCCCCATTGCATAATAAGTCCACCTGAATATTGGACATGATTTGTTCCCTGACTGACAATATTGCCACCATTAACAAAAGCTGTAGTTGCAACACAAGGAGATAAATCATCGGCATCAGGAGTTACTGCTTGCAATGAACCTTCAAATGTTTTATCACCAGTGATGACTTGCTCGGTATCTATGGTTATATAACTCTGATCATACTCGGCAATGACTGTATTGATGTCATCAATTCCTTGCTGAACGGCATTACTGATAGATGTTATAGATTGATTGGTTTCAATATTAATTACTTGCTTTTGGTCATCAACATAATTTGATAATTCAGGTTTACTGACCGAGGCAACATAATTATCTATCTCATCTTGCCCATATTTTACATATTTGAGATCAGCGGTGGTATTAAGAGCTGCTTCGTCTTGAAAGCAAACATCAAATTCTTTGGATGCATAATTTTCAAAAATATTGATTTCAGTCATATCATACCCCTTCACTTATTTGAAATACTGCATTTTGGCTCAAATCTTGCGGAAACACCGTATGTACATCGCCATTAGCAAAAGTAATTTTGATATTGGCTTCATAAGTTCCGACATTTAGATTTGAATGCTGTGGAGTTATTTTGATAACAACATATCCATTAGTTGCATCCGTAATATCACCGTTGATATGCAGAATAATGTTGTCCTCGTCATCTTTTACATCTAGGCAAACTTGTGAACCAGAAATATCCAGTGGTGTTCCATCTTTATGCTTAAAACGCATGGCAATGTCAAAACTGTCGCCTTGACGAACCAAAATTCCGTTCGGTGTCATCATACCTGTCATTGTATTACTCCTTTGTGGTTGGTAAACCGCACGCCACATCATAGCGTAACATTAAATAACCGTCTTCACCTTCATAAACAGCTTCAGGAATAACGTCTATAACTTCTTGTGCCAGCAAACCGATTTGCGGAGTTTTACTACCTTTGAAATTGAAACAATAAACCGTCAGGCCGTTATCAAGTTTTCCAACGGGTTTTAGATTTTCCTTCAGACGAACATCCGAAAACAGTAACATTCCAACTTGAGCTGCCGTCCCCAAAGCATCTCTTCCGGCCTGAATTTGAGCGTTGGCATTATTTTCTTTGGCAGCACTAATTCTACTGTCAACACCATGTTGAACATTGTAGATATTCATAGCATTGTCATAGCCGGAATGACCTAATTGCAGTTGAGAAATAATTTGACTCAGGTAATTGTTTTTCGCATTGTTGCCGAAATTTGCTGCCAATGCAGCATTATTTAAGCTTTGAGAAAATGCATTTTGACCATTAAGAACAGACTGATACGCCGCCTGATTATACGCATTATTTTGACTGTTCTGCAAATTGCTCATAGCGCGATTGTAGGCATCACTGCCAACTGTTATACCCTGGTTTTGAAGGCGAGTTTCAAGATCACTTGTTTGTTGAGCAAACTGCGGTTGAAGACGATTAACATATGATTGATATGTTGCATTTTCAGCGCGTTGACGGGCTGCGTCAGAGCCATCAATATTATATGTATAATTGCTCATCTGATTGACATTTTTGCTCATATCATAAGCATTATTGAGCAAATTTTGCACCGTATTATCATAATTAGATGTATTATAATTTTGTAAATAATTTAAAATATTGCTTTCTGATTTGTAAGGGGATGTACTGGCATTACCTGCACCTAAGAGTTTTCCCACTGCTTTAAATCCACTAGACATGATTTTCTCCTGTTATTGATGATTGATAAATTTACATTCTGAAGCCAACATACCTAAAATTAAGGCATCTTGACCGGTTGAAAAATATTTGCGCATTTTGCCTTCAAAAACAAAACCGCATCTGGTTGCTAATGAAATTGAGGCATGGTTATCCGAACGTATAAGAGCATTGATACGACGACAATTTAAAACATTAAAAGCTATGCCGAAAATTTGCTTTAAACAAATTGCCGTACACCAATGTTTGTCTGTTGTATAAATACTTATCCATGCTGAATCATCGGGATGATAATCACTAAATGCTACACCTCCGACAAGTTTATTATTGTGTAAAATTGCAAATGAAAAACCTTTCAACAGTTCGTCAGGTTCAAGCCTTAAACCACCAGCAACATAACGAGCAATCCGCCCGCTACAATCATAAATTATGTTAGACAATGCCTGCTCCTTGCTCAAAACGAAAACCGGTATTATACCACTCAATAAGATTGCCTTTAGTTTTGGTTTTGAATACAAGAGAGGCCTTAAATCCCGTGGCATTATTGGATATCCATTGACTGCGCACAATACCTTTGAGGGTTGACCATTTGGTTCCTATAGGATGTTCAAGACTGCTCCATTTACTTTTGTTCCACTTGGTGCCTGCGCTTTCGCCAATATTCTCGGAATAATCTTGCTCTTTATCATCAAAATCCATATTGGTATAAATGTTTAATCCGAAGATTGCTGAACTTTTGGTTCGAGGATTGAGCATTTGAATCTTTTTGAGATTTAATGTACCCAACGAACAATAGGCTTGGTGAACATTACCACAAATTGCAACACCGTTGTCGGAGTGACCTTCATCAAACAAATAGACACCACCATCAGAGCCAAAGTATAGACGGCCTTCAAACAAGCACCAACAAAGTGAATATATATTGGTAAATCTGCACCAAGCGCCGGAGCTCATATTAATTACATGTTGTTCAAACTGTCCACCAACTGGAACATTGAATAAAACATAACCGCCACGAGGGTAAATGATACTTTGCCAACCAGCAATATTTTTTCCTGTTCTAACACGAGATAGAACTAATCCTCTTATCTTATCACTATAAGCGGTTTTGCCTATAGAACTTTCACCCAACGGAAGTACAGATGACAAAGGAAGATACCCGTCTTCACAGATTACAATTATGTCGCCCTGATATTGCATCACACAATGATTGCCTATTGGACGGCTGATAAAATATTTGCCCCGCAAAGACCAGTTATCGGCATTACCGGGATTAGTTCCCGAATACACCAAAACTTCTCCTTCAGTAGTAATAAAAACTGTTAAATCGTCTATTCCCTGTCCGCCGTCCTGTGTCCAACAGGCTATGGCAGCAAGGCTGCCACCGCGACTGATTAGTGATGACAGATCAACACTATTAAGAACGCCTTCGACTTCTCCGACATTGGATGAATACCAATAAGTTAAAGAACCTTTTTCAACATAAAAAACACGTTGCTTAGAAACAGCTACATTAGATAAATTACGTATATTAAGTCCTTCGCCGGCAATATTGGTTTGTTGCCATGTCCAAACATCGTTTCCGTCTTTGAAATAAGTTAAGGGATTGTCCATACCGTTGACCAAAAGAAGACGATTGCGAAATTGAACATAATTCCAATTATTTGCATAAAGATTATCAACATCGACAGTATAATTATCAGATGTTATATCAATAATTTTGCCATTGGCGGCAGCAAACATACGTTTATTTTGAGGAGAGGAAAAAGTTATAAGGCTTTCGACCTTTAGTCCTAGTCCCTCTAAAGCGTATATTTTATAACCGCCACGTAGACAAACATTGGTTTCCGATGGATAATAATTATCCATTATAATGGCATCAGTTTCGGACATATTATCAAGGCTGTCGCGACAGTTTAGTCCTCCGACAGGAGCCGGTAAAATATAATTTTGTGAACGACTAAATGCTCTGTTTAACATAGGCTATTCCTCCATCTGACATACAATCAATGCCTCCGCCCAGGTGTATATCTTTAGTGGCAAGAGTTGAACCGAAACGTTTGCGACATTCATTTTCGTATTCCAAAAATTCTTCTTGATATGCCAAACCATTACGGGCCTGAAGACGCCAACGAATAGCAAGCTTTACTAAATATTCATCAAAAACCGGAATATCGGTATCTTTCGTTATTTCGGTTTTTTCGGTAAACATTCCTTCTTCATATGCAACTACTGATGAGCGATATTGAAAAACAATTTTTATGCCTTCGGGTGGTGGCGTTAGAAAACGAAACATCGAATTTTGAATTTTAAATTTGATAGTGTTATCATCGCTATGAAAATATTTTTCATGCTGCCATTGTTCTGGACGGATTGAACCGATTACTTTTTCATGTGCATCTTTAATATATACGGTATTGTTCAACAGTTGAAAAAAGTCGGGACAAAAGCTTCTGATAAGATAGTCGGTTTTATCCTTGGCGGTTACCAATTCACCGTCTTTAGTTAGTTCTTGCCAATCTCCGTAACGTAAAAGTCCATTCAACGCATCCTTAGCAATACTCAAAAAAACACGATTGTTTTGGCTGCTGTTGTTGAATAAACTTTGCGGCTCTTGAACGCACGCCAAATTAGCTGCGTCTTGACATATTTCGAGTATGTTTTTCATCTTTGCTCCTTATTTTTTTGGGTTGTTGCAGATTTTCAACTTTTGCTTCAAGTTCTTTAATGCGCTTTTGGTATTCTTGTTCTTTTTTCTGCCATTCTACCAGCAATGCATTGCCTTTGGCCTGTTCAACAAATTTAATTGCCAATTCTCGTTCTTTAGTAATACCGAGCTCTTCGGCATGGGCGGCATCAAGTTTTGTAAGGTGTTCAACCGTGTAAATTCCACGCACTTTCAGACCGGCAATTTCAGCTGCATCTAAAAATGCAAATTGCTCCAGCGGTGTACCTTCTTCCGCACATTTTTTAGCCTGTTTATAACGAGCATATTCATTTGGAAAACGTCTGATTTTATCTGGTGTCGCCGGTTGATTATAAACTTCGGAACTATTATCTTTTATGCGTATTTCACAAAAACAAACCAATTTAAATTTGGGTAGACCGTCTTTGGTTATTTGAGAGGTTTTTACTGCTTGATCATAAAAACGGGCAATTACCCCTTCTTCCGATTGGTTGTTATGTATTACTTTTTCAAATGTTGAAAAATCCATTGCTGTCTCCTTAGTAAAAAGCGGCGTCATTGCTGACGCCGCCTGCTTAATTATTCACCTTCTGACGAAGTAGTATCAGTAAATACAACGCCTTGCAAAGCTGCATTGGACATTGTTAAGTTACCGGCCCAACCAATGATTTTGTAGATGGCATCTTGGTTAACTGACATTCTCTCACCGCCGATTACTTTCATATTGCGGTCTTTATGAGTACGCAAATACAGATAATTGGTGTTGAGAAAATACATTTTGCCGTCGGGGCAACAACCGCCTTGTCCGCCGTCACAAACAACATCCGCACCTTTAAAGCGCAAAGCCTCAAAACCGGCATCAGCCAATCTGGTATCAACAAAACGCTGTTGAGCTGTCAATGATTGTTCAAACAATGAATACCAATCATTGCCAGTAACAATCAAATCAGGTTTATCAATACCACGGGTCAATGACATATACATTGAATCCATTGCCGAACGCAAGCTGTCTGAAGTAATGGTTCCGGTAAGTTCTGTGGCTTTGTTACGCCAAAATTCGTTACCCGCAGTAGCACGGTTGATGTTACCGACAGTACCGCTGCTCGGGAAATCGGCTACCAACAAACTTAAACCGCCGATTGATTTACCATTAGATCCGGTACCATCGCTATAAACAGCTTCGGCCATTTTATTGCTCATGGTTTTGACAGCGTTTTCAATGCGTTTTTCAAACAAGTCAATCATCTGATATTGACCAGAGTTTTTAAGCAATTCTTCACCGGAAATAGCTACCGGAACGGCGCAGAGTTTCAACGAATATTCGGCAGCACTGAACAACTGTTTGGGAGTGTAGGTGATGGTATCATATCCTGAATACCATGACAAATCTCCTTCGCCATATTCGAGTTCTTCAATAATTTTTGAACCGCCGGCAAGCATGCGGTTATGCCCTTTTTCCTGCAGACGTTTTAACAATGCGTTGTTGTTGGAAACGGCATCGGCAAGCTGACCACTGCGGCTGGTGAGTGTGGTTGTAAAAATATCATTATAATCATTATTAGCCATGTGTTTTTTCCTTTTAGATCTGGTTATTGTTCATCCAATTGTGCAAATTGGCGTTCAAGAATTTGTCTTGTAGTAAGACCACTGTAATCGTCATCGGAACTACGATGTCCGGTTACAGAAAAAGCGGCATCTTTTGCCGCCTTTGCTTCTTCGGCTTTTGCCAAAAGCTCCGCCTCGTGTTTATTTTTATCTTCAAATGCAGCGTGCAAGGCTGATACACTTTCAATCAGCATATTTATGCCATTTAATACTGCATCTGTTTTGGCATTGGTTTCAGCACAGAAATGTGCTGTATCCGCATTAGCAGTCTGTCCCATATCAATACCATATACACGAGCCAAAAACTGCAAGACAGCGGCCGGATTTTGCTCAATTAAATCTTCGGCCAAAATAAGGTGTTCAATCCACTCTCGGGCGTTTTTGAAACCTCTTTTTGAGCCTTTTGAATTAAAGGCATCATCAATAAAACGCCGGGCGTTGACCTCGGCGTTAAGTTCTTCAAGCGACTTTGAAAATTCGCCCTCTCTGGTATACAGATATTTGCGAACCTCCAGAGGTAATCCTTTAAACAGTTCACGAATTTCTCCAACATATGCTTCGGGAGCTTCTGCAAACTGCTCATCAGAAACAACAACAGCGGGAATTTCGTTTGTCGGCGAAATCATATCGCTGTGCTTGGCAAACTCCTGTTCAAGAAGTTCTCTTGTGGTTTGTTGCATTCCATATTCTCCTTTTATAATTATTGATAAATTCCGCAAAAAAATCTTTGCGAAGCGCCTGTTCCCGGTTATATCTTACTGTCCGGCGGAAGGCATCCGAATAATCACCGGCAACGCTCAGATTGTTGGCACGTAAATAACGGTCAACATCTTGAACACAGACGGCAATAGTTCCATCGGGAAGAACAAGTTCTTCCGTCCATTGTTTGTTGAAATAAGTCATAGTTACCTCATTACGGCTTTTTTGGCTTCGACAGCGGCTTCTCTTGCCTTATTAAGTGATTGGGTTTGTAATTCCTGACGAGAAAAATCAAGTTTGTCAGCCTCGATTGCCGCCTTAATATTTAATTCCTTATCTTTGAGAGCGTTTTTCTGAAGTTCAATAATTTGATCGGTTGTCGGCTCATTAGATTGCGGCAAAGGTTCCGGTGCTGACAACTCTTGTTCAATATCGGTGAAAACGCGCTCCAAAACTGTTTCAAAACAACGGGCACGAGGCATGGTTGAAACTACAGCCTCAACCATACTGCGGTAAAGTGGCAATAATTTGGGCTGTTGGGTAACATTAATCAAAGCATCTTGTACAAGATGACTTATACTTTCAACAGCTGATATGGTTGCGGTATTTTCCTCGGTTTGATTCAAGATGTTGGTAGTTTCGACACTAAACATCATACCACGTAATTTTTCTTGCTTAAGCAGACTGACGGCAGCCTGAGCCAGTTCTTCATTTTGTTTTATTTCTTCGGGTAAAAATGATTTTAATTTGTCGGGTGAAAAATATTCGCAAATTATTTCGGCCTTTATACGCAATAAATCGCGTATAAAACGTTGCATATCATTCTGACGATCTTGGTTACGCAATGTTCCAAAATTTGTTTTTTTGACAATGGCGGTAGCAGTTTCGTTACCGTCAGAATTACCACGCATAATGTCTGATACGCCGGTAATTTCAAAAATACTATTAATTACCTCCTGACGACGTACTGATAATTGTTCAAGCGCTGATATATATTGCTCAAGCGGAACAAAATCAATAATACCGCGAATACCACCGCTATCACGTAAACGTGAAAAGTCATTGACTGAAATAAGGGTAACATCTTTACTTAAGATATCTGCTAATTCGGGAAAAGAGTTGTCGTACGCGCCGCTGATTTTCAGGGCTTGCATGGTCATACGCATACGGCTGTTTATACCGTTTAGTTCATTAAGCATTTCTTTTATCAGGCAATAATCCGGAGTCGGAATAATGCTGTCGTTGGTTTGGGTTGACCAGATAGGTTTGGGGCAAGGAAAGAAATTTTTGGTGCTTTGAACATTGGAATTTATTTTTAGAAAACGGTTCGGACAGGCTCTGGAAAGCCAATAAACCGTACGTGTCTTTCTATCCCAAATTTCATAAACGCAAATATCTCCCTGCTGTATGATATCCGGTGCATTAAATGTTTGAACAACGTCGTCTGCGCTCATGTATATGCGGCGGGCAATCCATTCAACATCTTCCCACACGCCTTTTTGATCACAATCAGCCAAAAAGTCTTTGGGATCAACGTAGACTGTTTCAACATTCTCATCAACTTTTACGGAAATATTTTCTTCGGGATTTACCGGATTGGGAACTTCGGCAAATTCGGGGACATATTGTTCCCAAACCAGACCGGTTCCGGAAATCAAAAAATCATTACGGGCATATTTAATTACGCTATCAAAATCAAATTGACTCATATTCCAAAGCAGAGCTTTTTCCAATATGGTGCAAGCAGCTCTTTCAACTGCATCAGAACTTTTATTTTGACGTTCAATATAAAATTGGGGCTGTTTGAAATATAAAAACGGTTTTAAAGTTTCTATCGTTGACCAGAAAATATTATAATTACCGGCACGACGATGACGACTGTCTTTGTAGAAACTACGGGTTTCATTAATTAGATCATAATACGGTTGGTAAATTTTTTCTGCCGCGGCAATTTTTTCAAGCCAGGCATCTACTTGCTCTCGTTGTGTTTTGTTACTCATTTTCAATTACTCCTAAAATACTGTTTTCTCTTACTACAATCACATCTTCTGACGGTCCGGGAAGATCATCAAAAACATGGAAAAATACTTTATCTCCGACTTTTACCGAATGAACTTTTTCGCCAACCGAAATAACCTCACCGATTGTGCGTTCATTAGGTCTGTCATTAGGAATTATTATTCCTCCGTCGGTAGTTTCTTTTTGGGGCGGGAGTTTGATAAAAACCCGATCCGTTACCGCTTGTATCATTGTTTTTTTCCTTTCATAAATATGATTAAAACTCACCAGCCTTCGTGGCGGCGTGCCTGATACTTAAAAATGTCTTCAACGCTGATTGTTCCGCTGTTGTATAATTTAGGAATTCCATAGTCATATATCGGCTCGGCAAAAGTCAGAGCCAAAGCATCGGCTTTATCCGGTGAACGACCGAGTTTTTTCTTGATTTCATCCTTATTTTCCAACATCAAACGACCACGGTTGTCGTATTTTTTATCAACGCTGATAAGTTCATTAAAAAGCTCATCATCTTCGACAAGCTGTGGTTGTGGACTTTCCTCAAGCCAATGAGCGATTTTGTTCCACATCTCGGCACGACGATTAAAATAACGGTCGGACTTAATTGCCTTTTCACCAAAATAAATACCGCGGATTATCTCTCCAAATCCGCGGTCTTTCAAAATATCAAAAACTCCGGCACCCTGCCCGCCAATATCCATAAAAATACGTCGTGGCTTATACTCATTAATAAAATTTGTGGCAATGTTGGCTACATCAACATTACTCTGGGCTTCAAAACTTTCAAACTTATAACATAAGCGACCTTTACGAAAGCAGAATACCGTACGGTCATCGCCAAAACGAGCGATATCAAGTCCTATAACCAGCGGGGATGTAGTTGATATTATAGTTTTTTCAAACGCCCGCTGGACGGATTGTGATGATATCAGACGGCATCCGCTTTGAGATAACGGTTCACCAAGCCAAATATGACCGTAATTTTCAGGGTGTTCACGGCGGCATTTTTCGGCTTGCAACTTCATCTCTTCAGGACAAAAAGGATTGTCATAATAATTAACTTTTACAACTAATGTACGTTTGTCAGGGTGAATTGCTATTGCTTTCCACAAGGGATCATTTTCATAAAGGCGGTTCATTGAAATCCAGATTTCGGAACCGTCTTTACGAATTGTCGGTTCAAGTATTTTCCACGATGATGCCGTAATGGTCTGGGCTTCCTCAATCCATGCAATATCTACACCTTCCAAGGATTTTATTTTTTGAATATCTTGCTCACGCAAGCCTTTAAAAATAAAACGAGTACCAGTAATTTTATTTTCAATTCTGTCTTCAAAAATTTTATAATCCGAAAGTCCGTAGTGGCTGATACGATCACAAAGAAGTTTATAAACCGAATCTTTCATGCTGTCCTGAATTTCGCGGAGACAAGCAATCAATAATTTTTTCTGCCGGCCCAGAAACAATAAGCTGTCGGCAAAGGCATAACTCTTGCCTCCGGCTCGTCCGCCATAATAAAATTTAATGCGGTATTTCTGCGTCATCAGAGGAGCAAAAATTTCCGGAATTTGTGCTGTTACTTTTTTCAATGTTTTCTCCTTTAGTTCTAACAAATTGCACTAATACTTGTTTAAGTTCGTCATCTAAACTTTGCTTGTCGGTCTTGTCGGACCAACCATGATTGGCTTTTAGAGCCATAATTGACATTGAAGAGTTATAAAAACCAAGACCGGCGGCGTTCATCAACCATTCTTCCTGAAAGTGCATAGCCTGATCATAAGCACTACGAAATTCGGGCTCGGTATCTCGCCATAAAAAAACCCGTTCGATGCTGACATTCAGGCTATCGGCAAAACGCACAATGCTGGGGCAAGGTGCCGCTACCCTATTAACCACCGTTTCCAGACGATCGGATTTTTTGTTATAAACTTCTTGCTCTTCTTGAATGAAGAGCGGAGCATCGCGAAACCATTCAATAAGTTTTTGAGCATATTCTTTTTTGTAATCCTTGGGATGTTTCATATTTTTTCCACAAAAAATGCGGCAAATTGTTATTTGCCGCATACAAAAAACAGAGAAGAGTTTTATAAAAACATCTTCTCTGCGACAACCATATTTTTTATTTGGAAATTATAAAGACATTTGTTCTTTATGTTCTTTGATGGTAAGAACCCAAAATGTTGCAATAAAAATCATGTTAAATATCATAAATATAATATGCCTGGTTTTACAAACATCAATGATAGCAATCATACCTAATATACAAAGTAATGTTGCGATGACTGACATGATTATAATTATGTTGTAGAATTTTATTTTTGACATCTTGTTTACCTTTCAAATAAGTTTAAATGAAAGGTAGAACAAAAATAGAACATTGTCAATATTTTTTATAAAAAAAAAGAGGTTGATCTTCTATGAACCCACCTCTTCCAGTTTATGAAAAACATATAGCACGGAGCGACGCAAAAGTCAATAATGAGAATTGATTCCTGTGGATAACTTTTTTAAACATTAATATTATCATGGCTTATCTGAATAACTTGTAAATTTTGATAAAGCGCATTTTTACAAAGACTGGTTATATGTTTGCGCATTTTTTCTGAATCGTCATCAAATTCGGTTGCAAAAATAACCTCTCGGCACAAGGTTTCGTATCTAATCAAAATTTGATGTATACTATATAATATATTATACAAATATATTGTTTGTAAATTGTTTAAGTCTGAATTAGCCAGCTTTTCAATAATTAATTGCAGATTATCTCGTGCTATTTGTGGTGAAATATTATTCAATGAACTTGTGATAAGATGTCTGGTCATGTTTATAAACCCCTAAAGACTTTTTACAATTATAGATTGTTTTTTATATTGTTACACAATTAATAAATGAATGTCAATAAATATATAATATTTTATGTTTCTATATATGAATTTTATGACGACGATAATGATCAATCAGACGATCCAACCCCCTACACAAGTCACAATACCACAAATATCTGTATTGAGTTCGTTTTCGAGAGGATGTTTCTTTTTCAAAATTAGGAATTTTATTTTCTATACAGATCTGGCGAACTGCAGGCCAAAATTCTCGAGGAATGGAACGTACTGCCGTTAAATAGCGACTACGAATATAATTCACGTCTGAATCATATAATTTGTAATGACCTGAATCTATCTTATCATTTTGCCACCCCGAATTTACTGTCGAAAAATGTGATTTTTCATAATCAGAGGAAAGTTTTTCTCCTGCACGAAGTCGATCTTGGCCACCGTAGGTGGTTTCACTATATTCAAGACAGCCCTTGCGATAAATCTGTTCTAGAGCTGTTAGTTTATAAACGCCGTGTCGTGTTCGGATAAAGCCTTGCGATTCAAGTTTCTGTTTATTTGTATATTCTGTCTCTGTATTCATTGCTACCTCCAACGCCAAAGATACATTTTATGTAAAACAAGTCAATACACTTTTGGTAAATATACACTTGTTTTTTACAAAAATTGTAACTTTTTCTTGCTTTTAGGCAGGGATTGTCTTATATTTGTTATCGGTTTGTATACTTAACACTAAAGGTAATAAAATGAATAAGTGGGAATGGTTGCGAAAATATATGAAGCAGAACAATATCAGCCAGGGCGAGGCAGCTGAAGCTTTACAATGGAAAAAAACACGTATTTCCGAATTGTTGTGCGGAAAAAGAGACTTGCCTGTAGATAAAGTGTTTCTGGCCGCACGTTTTTTTAATCTTAATCTTGAAGATCTGACTAAGTATAATTCTAACTTTTCAAATAAAATTCCCGAAAAAGCCAGTAAATTACCACAGGAAGTTGAGCAATCAAAAATAACTTTTGTTGATGTTGTAGATGCTTCCAATGCTAAAGGACGTGGGCTTAAAGCTCCACCTCTTGCTCAACAACCTTTTTCCGACGATATTATAAAGCTCACTCCTATGCTTAAAGGAAAAAAGCTAAAACTGGTTATTGCCAGCGGTGATGCTATGAGCCCAACAATAAATGACAGAGATGTTGTTTTAGTCGATACATCAGTTACAAAACCAAATCATGATGGGTTGTTCTTGTTTGATTTGCACGGAGAGTTGTTTATTAAACGTTTGGTCTTTAATGAATTTGAAAATACCGCACGTATAGTATCAGATAATTCCCTATATCCGCCTATAGAAATAAAGGATTTCAGCAAGCTAAAATGCCTTGGTAAAATAAATGCAATTTGCAAGGTAATTTATTAGTCGTTGTAGTCGATTTCTAATTCCAACGGAGTATCGCTGGCTTGCAGGCGTTGAGCAAATCCTACTATCTCAGGTCCCATATCAATGCCCCATGGAGAACTGCGTGTGTCACCGCCATGTATAACCAAACCACGGCGGTTTTTGGTATCAGTATCAGCATGAGGAATTAACCATATACGATATTCTCCCCAAATATCAATACCACCGGGCCAATCACCTCTGCCCCACCAGCCTTTTATCTTATTCATCAGCCCCTGATCCGCATAGCTTTGTAATGTTTTAGGGCTGACTAACCATATTCCACCAGGAATGCGACTGCTGTCTTTGCCACGTTCGGCTTCAAAAATTTTGAACTGATGATAGCGATTATATTCAGAAACATGCATATTGGCTATTGAAATTACGGCAACTGCTAAAACCATTATCACACTGTGGCGAAAATTTAGATGACGTTTTTTCCAGGCAATAAACATTGTGCCTGACAGAAGCAAAATAAAAATGATGTTAAACCAAAGAAAAAAACGCGGAGAGGAATATAAACGTCCCCATTGAGGGTATCCCCAATAGAAAAAATGGTCTAAGAAATATTCATCGATAAGGCTGTAAAGCAAAATCAGAATATAGAAAATATTCCAAATACAAAACAGATTAAAAAGATTATCGATTATTTTCTTTTTCATTTATCTATCTCCAGAAAAAAGTACTCGTAGGCTTTAGCCAGGACTACATTCATTATAATCGCAAGAAATGAACCGAAGAACATAATAAGCCATTTTCCAAAAGAAAATTTATAATCAATGTATTCAATCAGCACATCTAGTGAAATAAATATTATTGCAAGCGATAAAAACTGCAGATAGTTACCTTTTGTTCTGGTAAAAGCTGTTGATATGCGACTGCTGCGGCCAATGAGCGAACCAATCCAAGCCATCATCGGACGGAAGAATATAAACGGAGAGATAATCATCATAATAACCGCAATAACCACGCTCATCGTCTGGGTATCATCAATATATTTTTGCAGATGGTCAATATAGCTGTCAACCCAGGGACTGTTGCCACTGACAAACGGTATAGCCAACGGAATAAAGGCAAGTAATATAATGATGACCAAACTCAATACCAAAATACGAGTTGACGGCAATAAGGTATCAAAAATTTTTTTGGTCATTAAATAAGGTTTACGATCAAAATAAAAACGGAAAAAATAACACCAATATGCGTAATATGGAATAATCCATAATAAAAACAGTTTGTCGTGCCAGCCATTAATAAACTTGAAACCGATGATAAGCAAAACGACGTGAACTATTGTAAACAGCGACAACTCGTGCCACTTGCGCACACAATAACGCATTGAGTTCATGAAAAGTCGTTTGAGTGAAATTGTATTATTTCCTTCTGCCATTTTATTTTCCTGCTAATTAATGGTGTGACTCATTGGGTTAAAGCGCAGCAGCATGGTCTTCCACATATCATATTTATGCGGATATTTTTCAGCTAATATGTTATACGGTTGGCATACATAGACCGCACGACGAGCGCTATCGGCAACTGAATGGAAATGTCTGTCGCTGTTATAACGTCCTTTATCTAAAATATCGACATCACGAACCGTACCATCCTTGTTCAGGTGAGCTCTGATTTCAATAATCATATTTTCAATACCCATTGCACCGGGGTCAAGATTCCAACATGCACGAAGACGACCGGCTATTGCGTCGGCTTCTGATATTGACAAGTCGCTAAAGTATGATCCACCTACTCCACCGGCGATACCCATATTGTTAACTTGTGTACCTTCTTTTATGGTAGCATTAGCTGTTTGCTCACCGAGTTTTTTCTCCATATTGTCAACCGAAGCCAGCAAATCTTTCAATGGATTGTCAAGTACCGGCTGATTTTTCGGCGCAGGCTTTTTAGGCTCAGGAGTTTTCTTGGGCGGGGTCGGTTTTTTGGGTTGTGGCGGAGGTGTCGGACGTTTAGGCTCTGGCTTTTTCTCCGGAAGTTTAGGCTTGCTCGGTTGAGGAGGAACTATAAAGTCTTGTTTAGGCTCGACCGGAGTTTCATCTTCAGGAACTTCTTCGGTATCATGATTGTCATCTGCTTCATTAGGCTTCATCTCCTGAGGAGGCGTTTCATCCTTGGCATGTATCTCTTCGATTTTTTCACGCGTAGCAGGGCTATCCTTTTCTGCGAATTCAGCCTTGGTCGGAAGATTGGTTATTTCAGAAATTTTTACATCATTTAAATCAACAATAATCGGAACTTGATCAAGCGTCATATCTTTGCGCCACAGCCACGACATATCAACCGTCACTAACAAGAGTGCGATTCCGTGCAAAGCTAAAGATTTATATATAGACGACTTTCTCACAGTTAGTTACTTCTTTTCTTTAGTTGACTGATTTGGGGCCGGATCGGTTTTTAATCCTACTCTTTCAAAACCGGCATTTTTTAATAAAGCCATAAGTCCTAATACACGCCCATATTGAGCATCGGTATCACCAGAAATAATAACACTAATTTCTGGGTTGGCATCACGTACGGCTTGTACTTTGGCAACAATTTCGTCAGCGGGAATTTCTTCTTTGCCAATGTAATAATAACCATTTTCATCAACGCTGATGTTGAGTGATGTTTCTTTACCGGTAAGGTTTTTACCTCCTACTTTCGGCAGATCCAAAGCAATGCCCGAAGTCATGAGCGGTGCCGCAACCATAAACACTACCAGCAACACCATCATAACGTCCATGAGGTTTGTGATATTAATGTCAGCATTGCGGCGACTGGAACGACGAGAAGATCGAATTTTTGTGTTTAATTGAACCATTATTATTCACCTGCCATATCGGCTCTGATTGTTGTGTCATCAATTTCACGAGAAAGAATGCTTGAAAATTCTGCAGCAAAATTTTCCAGACGATTGGCATAACGATCAATATCGGAAGAAATTTTGTTGTATGCAACAACTGCAGGAATCGCCGCAATCAAACCGAAAGCTGTTGTAAACAAAGCTTCAGCAATACCGGGGGCAATTGCTGACAAAGAGTTGCTTTGAGTAGCAGCAATAGCATTAAAACTGTTAATGATACCCCACACAGTACCAAACAAACCGACCAATGGTGCAACTGAACCGGTTGATGCTAAAAAGCCCATACGGGTATCAAGGCCGTCGATTTCTTTATCCATTGAGACCGCCATAGCTTTTTCAATACGTTGTTGGAGGGAAACACCGCGCAAACCGCGATCGGTCTTAGATTTCATAATGTTGGTACGTTTCCATTCACGCATAGCGGCCATAAACATAGCTGACATAGGATCAGCTGGACGATTACCAATACTATCATAGAGTTTATCAAGAGAACCACCAGACCAAAACTTTGATTCAAAACTGCGAGAACGCTGTTTTACGTCACGCAAGGTGGCAAGTTTATCAATGATGATAGCCCACGACCAGACAGAAGCCAAAATAAGGCCAATCATTACGACTTTGGTAACAGTGTCCGAACTCCAGACCATGCTCCACATTGACATTGAGCTGCCGTCAGCAACATCTGCTAAAGTTTGTGTATCCATTTTTACCTCATTAGTTTATATAAGAGCAATATTTTAGTGTAAGCTACACTAAATTCCTAAAGAATCAATTAATTTATACTGATTTTTAGCAAAAAAATTATTATTTTTGAAACCGAGATTTAAGTTCCGGCGGAATACGAACCGGACGCTTGTTTTTTAGGCTGACATAAACGACTTTGACATCTAAAACAACAATTGCTTTATCATCACGCATAATTTCCTGATGTATGGTGCAAGATGCCCCGCCTATCTCAATGATTTGGCAAGAAATAATCAGCGAATCGTCAAGTACGGCCGGAGAGCGATAATCAATCTCGCAATGACGAACCACGAAACCTGCACAAATATCGGCTTCAAGCCCTTGTTGTTGATTAAAGTTCAATGCACGCAAAAATTCGGTACGAGCACGTTCGGCAAATTTTAAATAATTTGCATAGTAAACTATACCACCGGCATCGGTATCCTCATAATAAACCCGAGCCGGAAAATAAAAGACATCATCAACAAATCGACCTTGCGGAGGTGTTATCTGTGACATATTAATCTCCTTAATCAAACAAATCGTCTTGTTCGTTGAATTGCTTTACATTTTTGCGAAGTTTTGGGATACCTAAGTATTCACATCCCAAATCAGAAATGACACGTCCGCGTGGTGTGCGCTGCAAAAATCCGAGTTTTAATAAAAACGGCTCAATAACTTCTTCAATGGTATCGCGTTCTTCTGATAGAGCGGCAGCCAAGGTATCGGCGCCGACTGGACCTCCGCCATAATTTTTGGCAATGCAAGTAAGATAGCGTTTGTCAAAGGCATCAAGTCCGAGTTTGTCAACATTAAGTCGTTGCAAGGCCTCATCGGCTATATCTCTGCCGATGTTACCGCCGGAAGCAACCTCTCCAAAATCACGAACACGACGCAACAAACGTCCAGCAACACGAGGGGTGCCGCGAGAACGACTGGCAATTTCGTGTGCTCCCTCGTCGGTCATCGGAACATTAAGCAAACGAGCACCACGCAAAACTATTTTTTGCAGATCTTCAGGAGAATAAAAATCTAACCGCAACGGAATACCAAAACGCTCGCGCAACGGGGTAGAAAGCAGACCGGAACGGGTGGTTGCACCGACCAACGTGAACGGCTGCAAATCAATTTTTACCGAACGGGCTGATGGTCCTTCACCGATAATCAAATCGAGCTGAAAGTCTTCCATTGCTGAATAAAGAACTTCTTCAATTGCAGGATTAAGACGGTGGATTTCATCAATAAACAAGACATCATTGGCTTCAAGATTGGTGAGAATCGCCGCCAAATCTCCGGATTTTGAAATCATCGGAGCCGATGTGGCTTTAAAGTTTACTCCCAATTCTTTGGCTATGATTGAAGCCAGCGTGGTTTTGCCTAATCCCGGAGGGCCGAAAAGCAAGACGTGATCCAGAGCCTCGTGGCGTTTTTTGGCGGCTTCAATAAAGATTTTAAGATTTTCACAGACCTGACGCTGACCGACAAACTCACTTAAGGCATTCGGGCGCAAATTAATCGGTGCATTGACGATGTTTTCGTCTTCAGGCAGGGCTTTGGGGGTTACAATTCGTTGTTCCATGTTTTACAGCTCCTTTGAGGCGAATTCTTTAAGCGCCAATTTAATTAAGGTTGAAACATCAGCATCGGGATTTTTGCCGGCAGCAATATTAACCACGCGATAGGCATCAATGCGTTGATATCCGAGGTTGGTAAGTGCGGAAATGGCATCTTCAACATTACTTTGCGGAATTTCGGCAACACTCGGAGCAGCAACGTTTTCTTTGTCTTCAAGTGCTGCGGCATAGTCGGCAGTGTCAGCTCCGATAGGCAGACCGACCATTTTGCCGTTTAATTCGGTAACAATGCGAGCGGCAAGTTTGGGACCGACACCATTAGCGCGGGAAAAAGAAGCTTTGTCCTGTGCGGATATTGCCTGTGCCAACTGCGTTGGAGTTAAGACCGACAAAATACTCAAGCAAACTTTAGCACCTACACCCTGCACTTTGGTCAGGGTTAAAAACCACTCTTTTTCTAAAGCGGAGGCAAAACCATAAAGACTGATGCTGTCTTCCCGCACAACGGTTTCAACAAACAATACCGCCTCGGCACCTTTAACCAGGCGCGACAAGGTACGGGCAGAAACATAAACCAAATAGCCGACACCATTGACATCAATAATCGCGCTATCGTCACCAAAGCTGTCGATAATTCCCCTCAATTTAGCAATCATGTGCAATCCTTTGTAATAAACTTTGATTAAGATTAAACGAAATCATGGCACTCGGCAAGTATAATTTGTGTTATGCAATGCTACAAAAACAAAGACTCATAATTGAATGTTTCTTATTTGCAATATATTGTTACCGGGCTTAAAACAGTCTTTAATTGTTTATTAAGAAATATAGGTCTAGGATGTGGACATCCGAAATATGAAATTTCGGTGAGTAAACTATTTAAAGGAGATATCTCATGAACTTTAAAACTATGCTTTTAACTACAGCTGCCGTAACAATGATTGCCGGCGTTGCTAATGCAAAAGATTTTACCGGTTCTTTGTTCTTGCCTTCTCAAGGCGAACTCTTGTCTAATACAAGTATTGAACATGGTCGTCTTAAGGATAAATACGCAGGTATTGATAAAATATTGGTTGCCGGTGAGGAATTGACCTATGGTGTTACAGACAACTTGTCAATTTTCGGTGCAATTGTTAATGCATTTGACGGTGGCGAATTCTCTAATCAGAAATATTTCAACAATGATCACAACTTTGCTTATGAAGTTGGTGCTAAATACAACCACAATTTTGGTAGAGTTTTGACACAGGCAGGTTTGAGCTATCAAACATTTCAACCTGCAAGTTGGACAGGACATAAAGGTGTAAGCTCTGATTGGAGCAAAATGATTGAAGCAGAAGTTCAAGTCGGATATGACATGGGTAATGGTTGGACACCTTATGCTATGTTGACAGCCGATACTGTAATTGATGAACATCACAGACCTATCAACTATTCTGCTTTTGCCGGTGTTCATAAGACATTTGACAAATTTGCTGTTGATACTGGTCTGCGCTATGAATATGACCATGATGGAAAGATTGGAAATTATTTCCACAATGACAGCACAGAACAATATTTCTGGCAGTTGGAAGCTGACTACTTCTTGACAGACAATGTTGCTTTGGGCATCCATGGTGATTACTACCTCGGTGGTGATGATTCTGAAATCAATACAAAATATGAATATACAATCGGCGCTCAGCTGAAAGTATTGTTCTAATTCATATTTTAGAAGCAAAATTAAAAATCCCCTCAAATTGAGGGGATTTTTTTGTAATGATATGCCTTTAAAGTATGAAGGCAGATAATTTCTAGGATTATCTTCCGCCCCTGCCACCTCGAGCCTGAGTACGCATTTTAGATTTTGGCGCAGAGCTATTTGTTGGTTTGGAAGCTTTACTCCCCGTCTTAGCTGTAGATTTAGCCCCTGAAGACTTGTTTTTCTTCTTAGCAGCGTATTTTTCAGCTTTTGCTTGTGCCTTACGAACACTTTGTTTAGATGCAGCGTATGTATGACGTCTATCCATTTGAGATAATTGCTCATTAACGGCACGACGCATTCCACCTTCTCCGCAATACTTATCCTGGTAAATTGAAGCCATTAGAGATGGATCACCCTTGGCTGCATAGACCGATCCCAATTGGCTATATTTAAGTTGTTCCAGAGGCACTGTACAAATAACAAAATCACCTGTTTGATCTATATATCCCAAAAGTCCTTCCTCAAAGCAACGACGATTATACAAAACTTGCTCTCTTTTTCCACTGGATTTACAATGCGCTCTAAATCTTTCAGCAAAGGCTTCTTTGGCACCTTCAGTTCTTAGAGAAAAGAAGCAAATTGCATCTTCTGTAAGGGTAGTACGTTTTCCATCTTTACCGACAAACGGACCTGTACCAAAATTGTAACATCCACTAAAAATAGCTGCTACTTCCTGATCACATTTTGCGAGTTCCAAAGGAATATGCTCAAGGATACGGTTAGCATCTTTTTCAACGTGTCCCAACAACATACTAAGTCCTTGTTCAGGTGTTGTGATAACACAAGCAGCTGTCACTCTAGAACCATCAGGCATGATTGTATTACCATAGCCAACCGTCCAGCATTTACCTTTAGGGTCCCAGTATGCACGGGGGCGGAAATGCTCAAATTGAGCTATGAGATTAGCGATGTATTCTTTAGCATTATTGAACTTCTGCCAACGAACAGCCATAATACTGTCTTTATGAGCCTCAAAGTTGTTGTCATAAGCATCTAAAAACCTTTTCCGAGCATCTGGATTATTTTTTATGTGTTCCCAGAGTTTTTGATTGTTTTCTATTTGTTCTTGAGAGAAGCCATACACATCGACACTCTGTTTTTTCGGAGTGGTAGTCATCTCGGTTTGTTTGTTTTTGGCTCCGGCATCATCGTCCCTTGGGGCTTCCTGCGCAGAAGCAGCACCTCCGTACATACCTAACGCTGCTGTCAGGGCCAAAATTCTACTTTTTAGACTCATCTCAATACTCCTCCGCTAATATCACCTTAATTTAGTTAAGGATATCATATTTTTTTTAATAATTCAAGCATAATTAGACAAAAAAATAAATTGGGGGTAAATTTATCCTTTGGCTCTGCAGCTCAGATAAACAGCCAACAAAAAAACACCACTATGGGGGATTATAAATAAAGAGCTTCACCTTAGATGGTGCGCGCGCTTTCGCACTGCGCATCTCTCGCTAAGGCTCGAGACCTCGGATGGCTTGCGCCACCTCGTCATCTCGGCTTGCAAAATTCGCAAGCCGAGCTTCGAACCACTTGGTTCTTCAGCTTAGGTAAATAGCCAATAAAAAATCCCCCATGTGGGGGATTTTTTATTGGCTGCTTCACCTGGATTCGAACCAAGATTAACGGAGTCAGAGTCCGCTGTCCTACCATTAGACGATGAAGCAATTATCAAAACTGCAAGCTTTGTATGCCAAAACAGTCTTGATGTCAATAATATTTTTATTTCTTTTCGTCTTCAACTACTTCGATATGCAGTTCCTTCTTCTGTTGCTCGGTAACATAGTTAGGAGCCTGCATCATCAAATCTTGCGCTTTGCCGTTCAATGGGAACAGAATTACATCACGAATGATCGGTTCATCAAGCAAGAGCATAATAGTTCTATCAATCCCTGGAGCACAGCCGGCGTGCGGTGGTGCGCCATATTTGAATGCGCTAATCATGCCGCCGAATTTGTTATCAACTACCGAATTATCGTAACCGGCAATCTCAAAAGCCTTGTACATAATTTCAGGTTCATGATTTCGTACAGCTCCTGACGCTAATTCCACACCGTTACAAACAAGGTCGTATTGATAGGCCAAAATATCTAGCGGATTTTTATTGAGTAGTGCAGACATTCCTCCTTGAGGCATAGAAAATGGATTATGCGAAAATTCAACTGCGCCGGTTTCTTCATTTTCCTCATAAAAAGGAAAATCAACAATCCAGCAAAGTTTGAACGAATTCTTATCCAATAAATCAAGTTCTTCACCAACTTTGTTGCGCAAACGACCGCTGAATTTATCAAATTTCATGCCAGAACCGACCATAAAGATTACAACGTCGCCATCACTTAAGACAAATGCTTGTTTGAGTTCATTCATCTTATCTTCAGTCAAAAAGCGTGAAATTCCTTTGGCACCAGATGAAGCAAATGCCACATAAGCAATGCCACCCATGCCCTCCTCTTTAGCATAGGCATCAAGCTTATCAAAGAAAGAGCGTGGTTTGTCGGCTATACCGTTAACGACCATGGCTTTTACGGTTTTACCTTCTTTTACCAAACCGTCATATACACCGAAACCACTTTCACCAAAGAAAGATGTGGCATCCTGCAAAATGAGAGGATTGCGTAAATCAGGCTTGTCAGAGCCGTATTTAAACATAGCCTCACGGAATGGGATACGTATATATGGAGCTTGGTCAACTTGTTTGCCATTAGAAAATTTATTAAATACTCCGCCCATAGCATATTCAATTGCTGCAAACACATCCTCCTGAGTAGCAAAACTCATTTCCATATCAAGTTGATAGAACTCACCGGGAGAACGATCGGCACGAGGATCCTCATCACGAAAACAAGGTGCTATTTGGAAATAGCGATCAAAGCCCGAAACCATAAGCAACTGTTTAAATTGTTGCGGAGCTTGCGGAAGGGCATAAAATTTGCCGGGATTTAGGCGTGAAGGTACCAAAAAATCACGGGCGCCTTCCGGAGATGATGCTGTAAGAATCGGAGTCTGATATTCTGTAAAACCCTGTTCGACCATGAGTTTACGCATTTCGGCAATAACTGCTGAGCGCAAAAGCATGTTTTTGTGGATACGATCTTTACGCAAATCCAAAAAGCGATATTTAAGACGTATCTCTTCAGGAGCATCGTCTTCAATAGCAATCTGGAACGGCAATACATCCGCTTTAGAATATACGTTTAAGACATCAACTTTAATCTCAATCTCTCCAGTAGGGAGATTTTTATTTATGCTTTCTCTGATAACTACTTCACCTTCAATGCCAATTACTGATTCAACACGCAAATCCTGTATCTGAGCAAACAGAGGAGATGCACTATCAAAGACACACTGAGTAATACCGTAATGATCTCGCAAATCGACAAAGCACAAGTTGCCTAAATTACGTTTGCGATGAATCCAGCCGGCAAGTTTAACCCGCTTTCCGGCATCGGACGCTCTAAGCTGTCCGCAAGTAAAATTACGATATTCGTTCATTTTAACACCTTATTCTAATTATTAACTGGGCGTTATTATTATGCTAAAATGTGTGAAAATCAACATTAAAAACAAAATTTAAAACAATCTTAAGTATGTTTTGTTAATTTATAAGAAAATTAAGGAAGAAAATTATGCAACTTATCTGTCAAACTAAAGAGCTGAATGAGCTGTGTTTACGCTTGTCTAAAAAAGATTTTGTGGCCGTAGACCTGGAATTTATTCGCGAGAAAACGTATTATCCGATTTTGTGTCTAATTCAAATTGCATCGACTGATGAAGCTGCGATTATTGATCCATTGGCGCCGGATATGAACTTTAGTAGTTTTTTTGAACTAATGCAAAATCCCAAAGTGGTTAAGGTTTTCCATTCCTGTCGGCAAGATGTGGAAATATTGTATAATATGTCCGGTAAAGTTCCGACTCCGTTGTTTGATACTCAAATTGCAGCGATGGTCTGCGGTTTTGGTGAAAGTGTCGGATATGAACGTTTGGTCAAAGCCGTGCTGAACATTGAACTTGATAAAACAGATTGTTTGTCAAACTGGCAATTACGTCCCTTAAACGAACATCAATTAGAATATGCCTGTGGCGATGTTACGCATTTGGTTAATTTATATATATTTTTTAAGCAAAAACTTGAAAAAGACGGGCGCTCAGACTGGATTAAAGAAGAATTGGAATCGGCAACATTGCCCCAGACATATGTTGTTAACACACAAGAAATTTGGCAAAAGATTAAATTCCGTTCCCATAACAGCAGAGTGCTCTCAAACTTGAGGGATTTGGCTGCATGGAGAGAACATCGGGCGCAAGAAAAAAATACTCCGCGGCAAAGTATTATTAAAGATGACATTTTAACCATGATTGCCACAGCAGCTCCTAAAAGCAAGGAAGAGTTGGAAAAAATCAGAGGTATGCGCAAAGACGTGGCTTCCGGCAAGCTCGGTGATGAAATTATAGAAGTTTTGCAAAAAGTAAAAGTTGATAATAAAATTGCAAAAAAGCAGGCTATTGAAGATATAAATTTTATTCCGTCATTAGTAGAGCTATTTAAGTTGCTACTTAAAATTGTGAGCCAGCAACAAGACGTTGTACCAAGATTAATTGCTTCGGATTTAGATTTACACCGACTCGGTGCTTTTCAAGATAGAGATAATCCGGTACTTGAAGGATGGCGAAATGAAATATTTGGAAAAAAAGCTCTAAAATTAAGGCAAGGAAAACTATCTATCAGCTACAATCCTAAAAATAAGAAAATTGATTTTCTGGAACAATAAAAAAGCTCCCAAAAGGGAGCTTTTATTGATAATAAAATTTTTATTCACTTTCCAGAGCCTTGAGAACTTCATCAGAAAACTCTGCGTTGTGGTAGACGTGTTGAACGTCGTCATCATCTTCTAATGCATCAATAAACTCTAAAAATTTGCGAGCCTGCTCAACATCATTAATATCGACTTTGACGGTTGGTTTCCAATCAAGGCGTGAAGCTGAAGGCGTACCAAACTGTTTCTCCAAGTTTTCGGTAACAGTGTTCAAATCATCAGGCAAGGTTTCAATTTCGTGGCATTCATCATCAGTAGCTACGTCATTGGCACCTGCTTCTAAAGCACATTCAAACATCTTGTCAGCATCTGCAGCTTCAAGAGGATATTTGATGTAGCCGATATGTTCAAAATTGAAAACTACTGAACCACTTTCACCAAGAGCGCCACCACGCTTGCCAAATATAGTACGAATATTACCGACAGTACGATTTTTGTTATCGGTAAGAGCTTCAACAATTACAGCAACTTTTCCGGGACCGAATCCTTCATAACGCATTGAAACATAGTCATCTCCACCGGCAACTTGGGTGGCTTTGGCAATAGCACGTTCAATATTATCTTTAGGCATACTTTCAGCGCGAGCTGCCTGGATAGCTAGACGTAAGCGCGGGTTTTTATCAGGATCGGGAAGACCTGTTTTGGCGGCAAGAGTAATATCACGAGCCAATTTGGCAAAAACCTTGGCTTTTTTGGCATCTTGGGCACCTTTACGGTACATAATATTCTTAAACTGGGAATGTCCAGACATTGTAAAATCTCCTACAATATTTTTTGTTTTTTATTGTTGTAGTTATTCGGCGAGAATCATATACTCTACTCGCGAGTCATCTGCGCTGAATACTTTTATATCAACACCGGCAATATTAATAACTCCCGGCACATTTTCAAAATTATATTTTTTAAACTCGCCCGTAGCACCGCCAGAATCGTATTCCATGAGAGTAAAGGTCATAATATTGTTTTTTACGCCATTAAATTTAACCTCAAAGCCACCAACCATATCGCTCTGCATTACGCGGCTCTTGGTAACCGGTTCAAATTGAAATTCTTCCGGAGTGATGGTAAATGTATCACTCAGCAGGACCAATTTGTTCTCTCGGATGGAACCAACATATTTTTGCAAAGTGTAGTTTTGGTCAACCAAAAAGACTGTGGTCGGACTGTCTGAAGAAATAAGATAGTATACTTTGCCTTTAATACGAGTTTTTCCAAACAGTTCGTATTTTCTGCCTCCCTCAATGAAAGACGGGCTAACTGCTGAACTCAACATTGCATTGCTGGGAGCAATAAGCGTTTCCTGTACATAGTAGTTTTTGTTGTACATTTTGGTATCAACAACCGTGTTACCCTTATATGCCGTGAGCAATTTGTTAACCTTAAAGTTAGACTCGTGCATAGTTTCACTACCCAAAAGTCTTTCGCCGGTGGTATTCATATACTGAATCGGATAGGTTGTCAGTTCAGTAATCCAATTGACTCTATCCGGAAGAAAATTGAATTCTCCGGCATAAATACACCCACTAAGACCTAAAACAAGACCTAACAGTTTTAAAGCTCTCATACTATAATCTCTTCAAAAAGTTTTTATAATTTTTAACTTTTATATACTATAAACTTTATTTAGTAAATAACAGATTGTAACTTATAGGATAATTTTATGAGTGAATCAATTGGTGGCAGTTGGCAAATAGTTTTTGAGCCTTTATTGCAGGAGAATCAAGCGTTGGATGAATTGCTTCAATGCCTGTTTGAAGTAATAACAGTCGATTATACCAGCAAAGGATTGCAATATATTGGTTGTTTATCACACAAACCTGATGAAAAAAAAATGCAAGAAACTGCTGATGCTTGGAAAATAAAGCTACCAAGATATGAATCTCGTTTTATTCCGGCGCAAAATTGGCTAACTAAAAATGTCATAAAATTTCCACCATTAGAAACTAATGATTTTTTCATATACGGTACACATGAAAATAAAATACCTGAAACACAAAAATTGGCGATAAAGATTTATGCTGCAACGGCTTTCGGATCAGGTCAACATCAGACAACCAAACTTTGTCTTAAATTGCTCAGTTACCTGAACAAGCAGAAATTTTATGCTACAAATATTCTAGATATGGGGTGTGGTTCGGGAATATTGGCGTTGAGTGCTTGTAAACTATGGAATAAGGCAAAAGCTCTCGGCGTTGATATTGACGGTGAAGCTGTGGCTGTTACCCTTAAAAATGCTACTGATAACAATTTAGACAAGCAAGTTCACGCAATACAAAGCGATGGATTTAATAGTCCGCAAATCACTAAAAAGTCACCATATCAACTAATCTTTGCCAACATTTTAGCAAGACCTTTAATCGAGATGGCTGAAAATTTGGCGAATAATCTGCAAAAAGGCGGATATGCAATTTTATCAGGTTTTATTGATGATCAAATTTTATGGATTAAACAAGAGTACGAAAAATACGGAATGAAAACTATTCAAATTGTTAATGACGAAAATTGGCGGGCAACATTAATGGAGAAAATAATATGACAATAGATGATGTTCAAAAACAAATGTCAACCGATGCTGTAATTATCTTTCGCAATAACCAATTTTTGGGGCAGGATATTTTAAAAGAGGAAAATCAGATTTTGAAACTTACCGGATTTAGCGGTTCTGCCGGAACTTTGGTCATAACCAAGAAAAAAGCCTTTTTATTTGTGGACGGCAGATATGAAATTCAAGCCAAAAAACAAACTAATAGTAAAAATGTAACCGTAATTATAGAAAGTTCTGAATACAACATAAACACCTGGCTAAAAGAAAATATGTCATGTGCATCAATTGCATATAATCCTTGGCAGATTAGTGAAGCAAGGTTGCAAAAAATGAAAAGAATGTTGCCCAAAACGGAATTTGTATCGCAGCCGCAAATAATTACTACAAAAAGAGCAACTGTATTTGAGCAACCCTTAAAATATGCCGGAAAAAAGGTTGTTGATAAGGTAAAAGCTCTAAAAATACAGATGAAAGAAGATGATTGTGATGCAATATTTATAGGAGCGGCAGATAGTGTATCATGGCTATTAAATTTGAGATCAAATGCCTTACCGGAAACACCCATTATACGTGCTATGGCTTTGGTAACAAAAAAAGGAAGTGTTACAATTTTTGCAGATAATTTAGTATTGCCAAAAGATTTTAAAATCGAAATAATACCTTTGGCTAAAATAAAATCGGCATTTCAAGATCATGGTATTAAAAAAATTATGCTCGATTTCACAACTACTTCAAGCACAATTGTTGAAACGTGCCGCACGGAAGGTATTAAGATAATTAATAAGGTCGACTTATGTGCATCAATGAAAGCTGAAAAAAATTCCGTGGAATTAAAAGGAATGATTAACGCTCATATAAAAGACGGTGTGGCAATGTGCAGATTTTTGGCATGGTTTGAAAAAAATTATCAGAATAAAGATGAAATGGATATTGTTAACAAAGTCTTGAGTTTTCGCAAACAACAAGAACTCTTTCATTCTGTAAGTTTCAGAACCATTGCCGGAAGTGGAGCAAATGCCGCCATTGTTCACTACCAACCAACGGAAAAACAATGCTCAAAAATAAAAAATAATTCGGTATTGTTGTTAGACAGCGGAGGGCAATATCAGGATGGAACAACAGATATTACACGAACAATTGCTGTCGGAAAACCTAACAAAAACATGATTGAAAAATTTACGCTTGTACTAAAGGCGCATATTGCATTGAGTTCGCAACAATTTCCAGAGAACACATCCGGACCAAGATTGGACGCTATATGTCGTAGTATAATGTGGCAGTACGGATTGGATTATAAACATGGTACCGGCCATGGTGTAGGATGTTTTTTAAATGTGCATGAAGGACCTCAAAGTATAAGTATGTCAGGTAGCAACTACCCTATAAAATCAAATATGGTGATGTCAATTGAACCAGGATACTATCAAGAAAATACTTTTGGTATAAGAATAGAAAATTTGGTATATGTGGCCAAATCGTCAGCAGTCGGATTTCTGAAATTTGTTCCATTAACCCTAGTGCCTATTGATTTTAGGTTGATTGATAAATATCTTCTAAATGAACGGGAGATAAAATGGCTGAACGAATATCATCGCATGGTATATAAGTTTATTGCACCGCATCTAAACAAACAGGAATGTGAATGGTTACAAAAAGCCTGCTCCCCGTTATAAAATAACGGAGGATGTATGAAGAAATTTTTATTTGCATTGGTGGTATGTGTCGTACCAAGTTTGGTCGTGGCACAATTTGTGTCATATCAAGATGAATTTGGACAATCTGAAAGTTTACAAGAATATTTTGCCGAATCACCGGCAAATTATGATAAATCTATTATTTATGTATTTTTTAATAATAATGGTTGTTATGGTTGCCCGCAGGCAATGTCTTTAATGGAAGATATTTATCAAAAATATTATGCAAACAAATACAGTTTGTTTTTGATTAATTATCAGAATGATGAAGAGTATAATTTTATTGAAATGTATGATTTGAAACAACCGCTTGAAGTTGTAATGGTTCGTATCAATGACGGCGCTGTATTCGGATACCAAAAAATTGAAAATTTGCAGAATCAAATATCGGACATAACTTCGTTTGAAGAATATGTCCGATACAGAATTGACAGTTTTTTAGGTAATAACGGTTAGCGAGTTCCACTAAATAAAGGTTGTCCATTATTTAATCTGATTCTCTGTTGTTCCATCATGGTTGCAAAGTTGAGTTTGCCAAGTTTGATTGCACCACGTACCTGGCAGGCTTCTTCTACGACTGGGTTGGCAAACAGATAGCTCAATTGTAATTTTTTAGGAACTCCTGTCAAACGTTGGTGTAAACAAGCTAAAATACTTGAGGCTACCAGTTCGTATCCCATATCTTCAGAAATGCTAGAAGCGGCGGCATATTTCACCAATGAACTGATCGCATCAGGAACAGAGTTAGCGTGAATTGTAGACAGCACCAAGTGCCCTGAAGTTGCGGCCTGCAAAGCTTCTGCAGCAACATCGGGAGAACGAATCTCGCCAAGCATGATATAACGAGGAGCGCTACGCAGGGCTGATTTTAAGCTTTCGCGCCAACATTCATTATCAACGGCAGTTTGTTTGCAGAGACCCAATTCGCCGGTTTTAGGATTTTTATATACACCATCAAGCGGTAATTCAATAGGATCTTCAATTGTAAGGGCAAATCCGCCATCACTGATCAGGTACTCTTTCAATAAAGTTGCAAGAGTTGTTGATTTTCCGGAACCGGTAGCACCTGCGACCAAAATCAATCCTGATGTTTTACCCAATGTAAGCAGGTGTTTGGTTATCGGAAGTGGCATACCGAGATTTTTTATCTCTGGAACAGACCGAGGCATTTTACGGACGGAAAATTGCGGACCATGCATCGACATTGTTCGCTCAATACGATAATTATAATCGTTATAAATAACTGCATAACTTGAATTATTTTTATAATTTTCTTCAACAGCCTGAAGAAATTTAAAATAGTCATCAAACATCGTTTCCTGTAAGCCGTGCGCGGTTTTGCCGCTCCAAATATAAGCACGTTTATCTGGAGTAATGTATAAGTCGGAGAAATCGACATCATTAATCATAGCCATTTTTCTAACCCTTTTTGTTGTCTTAGTTAAATGGGATGATAATATATTTCAAAATATTTACAAGTTAATTTTATTTGACAATCCAAAAATATGTTCTATACCCTACTCTGATTGAGGTAAAAATGCAAAATATGACAACCGGCAAACCGCTGGCACTTATAATAAAATTCGCGATTCCACTGCTGATTAGTAATTGCTTTCAGCAACTTTACAGTATTTCTGATATTTTATTAGTTGGCAACTTAATCGGCGTGGAAGCCTTGGCTGCCGTTGGTGCTGCGGCACCCCTGTTTTTCTTTTTAGTGGTTGTAAGCATAGGTTTTACCAACGGTTTGACCGTAATTACGGCGCAAAGCTTTGGAGCTAAGAATTACAAAAAGATGCGTAAGTCTGTTGCAACAGCTGTAACATTAAGCATGAGCTTTACAGTGCTGTTTAGTTTTACCATATATTTGTTGCTTGATTATTTATTAAAAATCATGAATGTCCCGGATGAAATCTTTTCTGACACTAAGGGGTTTATTTCCATTATATGTATTGGAGCGGTTATGATTGTAACTTTTAACCTTCTGTCAGGTCTTATGAGGGCTCTCGGTGATAGTAAGACTCCATTGTACTTTTTAATTTTTACGACTCTAACTAACATAATACTTAACGTCTTTTTTATTTATCATTGCCACCTGGGTGTAAGAGGATCGGCCTGTGGAACAGTGGTAGCAATGACTTTGTCCGTAATTTTGTGCTTGTTGTATATGAGTAAAAAGTTTGCAATTCTGCGTCCTAGAAAAGGAGACTGGAAAATTGATATTGATTTTTGTAAAAAACATCTGATTATAGCCGTTCCAATGGCAATCCAATTTTCAATTATTGCATTGGGCTCAGCAATAACACAATCAATATGTAATTCATTCGGATTTGAAACTATTGCCGCAATGACTGCCGCAATGAGGGTTGAACAAATGGGGGCACAGCCGATGGTATCTTTCGGAGTCGCCATGTCTACTTATGTAGCTCAAAATTATGGTGCCAGACGAATCGCCAGAATCCGTCATGGCGTTTTTGCGTGTTCAACAGTGTCTTTAGTGCTTAGCATTGTATTGGCCTTATTAGTCTTCTGCTTTGGTAAACAAGTAATAAATATATTCTTGCCGAATGAGAATCCATTGCTGACAGATAAAATTATAAATTTGGCTCAAACATATTTAAATATAAGTGTTATCTTTTACTTTTTCTTGGGGCAGATTTTTATTTTCCGCAATTCCTGCCAGGGCATGGGAAACTCTGTTATTCCGATGATTTCGAGTATTGTAGAGCTTTTAATGAGGGTTTTTGCAGCTATTTATCTGGCACGAATATTCGGATTCGTCGGTTTGTGCGTAGCTAGTCCTCTAGCTTGGATCGGTGGGGCAGCTGTGGTAGCCTGTGGATATTTTTACACAATTAAAAAAATTAAATATCACTTAATTTGCAAGGAGTCTTTCCTAATTGCCGGCTAAATACCTGAGAAATATTTAAATTTTGTGCTTTGTTAAGTTTAAATTAAGAAAGTTGTTTTAGTTTGTACTTAACATTAACTACAAGATGGGGATGAAAATGAATAAATTGTTTGTATTGTTTGGTGCTGTTTTAGCAGTTTCTGCTTGTGCTTATGGCTACGACTGCGATATGGAAGGTGATTGCCAAGAAGAGGTTGTTGCTCCTGCTCCGGCTCCGGTTGCTGTTGCTCAACCTTCTTATAACTGCGGTAATTATACTCCTAGCGGTTGCCAAGGGGAAATTCGTACTGTTCGCGAGCCTGTTGAAGTTGTTTATAAACGTACTACCTATGGTACTGTTTATGAACCGAGACATTTCCAAAATGTTGCTTATGAAAGACAAAGCGTAAACGGATATGCTCCTATGAACGGATATGCTCCGAGAGCTCAAAAATACTATGGTCCGACCGTAATGGTTCCTTCCAGATACTAAATTATTGATTGTGTAGAAAAAGCCGAGGATATCCTCGGCTTTTTGTTTGGCTATAGCACTTGACTCCAACAGATTTTTTATTTAAGTTTGTTCTAGAAAGTTACGATTATTGTAGAAAAATTATTAACAACCTAAAATATTATTGCGTATGAAAGAAATAACTTTAGAAGCAAAGCCTTATCTTGTGATTTGGGCTGTGCTGTTTGTGGTTTACCTGTTGGGTGTGTTGTATTATTTCTGGAAGAAACATCCAGAAACATTCGCCTCAACCACAGATCCGGAATTAAAGCAAAAATATCAGCGGCGGTTGAAGCTTTCGGTTACTATGGTTTTTATTTGGATTGCTGGTATTGAGGTTATCTATTCTCTCATTGGTACCGCGACAACGGCATCGTGGTTTGTTTTCGGGGTTGCCTTATTGGGGGTGCTTATATCACGGTTAGGAATAATAAAAAACTCCAAGACTCGCCGGACAAGACCACGGATTTATACTGCTAGGGAAATGGAAGGCATGGGCTTACGTGATCCCAGAGGAAAAAAAGAAGATCCATGGGACGACGACGATGGGTATTGCTAACGCGATTATGCACTAATTGCAAAAAGGCTACCGGAGTAAAATCCGGTGGTCTTTTTGTTTTTTATCTTTGGTTGGAAGAAGGTCTCATTAAAAAATCTCTATATGGAAATCTTTTTTCTCTTTCAGCTTTTTCTCTTTTTCCTACCATTGTAGAAGGCTCTTTATATAGAGTGAGATTTTGAAGAGCTTTAAGTGTATTTCCTGATCCTGCTCTTTCTTTACGTGCTAATATCATAGTCTTTGCATTATCTGTATCGTCCATGGCGTGACAGTATCTGTCATACTGATCATACAAGCCTAATAAGTTTTGATTTTGACGATTGGCAATATTTATATACGCCTGTTCCATATCGAAAGCTTGTTTGACTTTATGCTCATAAAAATCATCAAATTCTTGGCAATTAAATTCTTCTTTTGCAGAGTGTGTCAATTCACTAAAAAGTAAAACACATTTACAATCGTTTTCTTTATAAAAGCCCATCTGTTTTTCAAAATCCATATTGTTAACGGCTTGAGCCAATTGTCGATCTGCCCAGGCTATCATGTTGACCATTTCCGGTGAAAAACCGGTTTGTTTTTTATCAATTGCTTCTAACATTGTATGATTAAGTGCTTGAATGAGCGGAAGCATTGATGACAGAGTTGGATGATCTTTTTTATTTGCTTTTTGAGCTAAAAAATTAATTTCATCATTTTCGGTAATAGGAACTTCTACATTATTCTGTGACATATTATTTTTTATTCGTCGTAATATATCTATATGTTTTTCATTACTTCTTGAACTAATTTCATCATATTTGGGCAAGTCATAAATAGTTTTCCACATATTTATTCTTTGGCCGACTTTTGTTAATTCTGATAAAGCCACATCTTTCTGATCCTCGGGGGCATCATAATATGCAACCATTTTATTGATGATTTCGTTAACCCCGGGGGTGCTGTCATGTATAGGGTCTCGAGGAAACCATTTATTAAGCAGAAGTGCGTCTTTTCTGATTTTTTCATGCTTTGACAGATTTCCACCCAAAACTTCATAAGACATCTGCAATAAATCATTAATACCACAAGGAGTAATTCGTGTTGCATAGCATTTATAAGCGTAAGTGGCAGCACCAACCCCGCAAGCAATTCCTTTACCACGCGCACATCCCCATTTATTGCTTTGTATGCCGAAAATATCATTTCCTTTTACGAAACGTGGAATTATATAATTGATATAATTGTTTAAAAACTCTGAATTGATTGTTTCAGGAAAAACCCTAAAATAACATCTGAAATCATTGCACAAATGGTTTAATATTGAGCAATTATTTGTTTTTTTGCTGGCATGCTTTAATAGTTGTAATTTGAAAGCCGTAATGTTTTTGTTTGGCTTAATGTTTTCCTGATCAAACAAATAGTTTGCAAAGGTACGTGTTTGATTGTTATATTGTGTTTGTTCCAGATTTTGTAAGATATTATTCAACGGGATCAAAAATTCAGTAAATGAGGGAAAGTCTTTTTCTTCTCTTTTTAAGATGGTAAAACAGCCCACAATATGCGGAAAAACTGTTTTTAATCTCAATGTCTGTTCACCGTCTAAATTATTATCGGTTATAAATTTTGTAAACTCAGGCAATAGTTTTTCTGCTTCTTCAAGTTCTTGTGCGGATCTCGAAGACAAATTTCCAAGCATTTCAAGATATTCTGCTGAACGTTTTTCTGTGTTTAAGGTTATATAAATCCTTTTTGCAATCATTGAGGAGGTTGGTAACTCACTATCTTCAATAAGTTTTATTTCTTGCTCATCAAAGTAGCGATGAGAAGATTTCCACCTTTGAGCAAACATGTAGTCCCAGTTGGCTAACAATCTCTGATATTGCTTATATTGATATTCTTGACTCTTAAAATCAAACATAAATTCCCCTCTATGTAAATGTACAACGACGATTGTAACACAAAATGAAGAATATGTCTATATTTTTGTATATAATTACTTTTGTTATTATAAATTAGGTACACTTAATTAAGAAAATTCATCATTCTGTTGCTCCGATTTTGTTAAAATTTGAGTGTATTATAGTGTGTTTATAGTTTTGATTGCAAGATTAAATTTACTCTCTTTTTCATATTATATTTTTTATTGCGGAAACTGAGATTGAATAAAATTTCGAACTTAATAAGAAATGATACGTTTTACCTTTTTGGATATTTTTTACAATAATTGACAAATTTTTGCTTGCAATGTCCAAAAAAATATGATATATTGTGAAGAACAAAACAACTATTAATCAAATTATTTACAAATTTTAGACATTATGGAAACACCAAAACTTTGTGCACGTATCACAAGAAGCGGGCTCACTGCATTAGCAGAATGCCGTAACATTTCAGGGGATGATGTTGTCGTAATTTGCAAGGCAGATGGTAGTAAGCCCAAAGCCGTTTATATGACACCTAAAAATAAGTTGCCGTATTATGCGATTGTTCCAATCGCAGAAGGATATTACGTAATTTACGCAACAGCTCGTTGTTCCGACACCGGAAGCTTGGAAATCAAGGAGGCTAGTGTCTACATGATCACCAAAGTTACCAAAGGCTGGGAATATGTAGAAGCGAAGCAGATTGCTAATTTCGCTGATGACCAATGGAGTGGCAATCTACCGAATTTTCTCAATCCTGCACTCCGAGCCGCTAATGATGCCGCTTTGAACGGCGCGACGAAGCCCACGCCGTATTATGTGATACCGCCAAAACGGTTCAAGCGCTGACGGTACATATAAACAAACGCTCGCCCTAACCCGGCGAGCGTTTGTTTATATTTAAGAACTTGCACAAAGTGATTCGACAAAAACTATTGACACTTGACAAATAATATGCTAGTATGCGCTTGTTAACTCAATTACATATAAATTATTAAACCATTTTAATATGACAAACGAACAAATTCTCTCCGAACTTGACAATATGCTCAAGTTCATTAGAGGTGGTGTTAAGCTTAGTGAATTGACACTTTCCATGATCGTTGATTTACTCAAAACGAACGATTCTACTGTACGGGACAAGGTTGTCGACGTCATTGAGGCGATATTCAATTCAAATAATAGTTATGATCTGAAGCAAGTTATGTCCTGGGATGATGTAGACAAGCTCCCGCTGGCAATCCGTAAAAGGATCTACATTGTTGCACTCAAAGACGCCGATGTTAAACTTGAGCGAGTGTTTAACTTCCCGGAAGACGAAATCAAAGATCTTCTCCTGGCGTATGGTAACAACTATCGGGTAGATGATACTATCTGGAACAAGATCTTGGATTGGAAGAACCGCGCTTTGGCTAATGAATGGATGTTAGCTCTCGTTCCTAATCGCACACTTTCTGAAGCAATCTTGAAAAAGCTCTTCAGCTCATTTATGATTGACCGAGTTGCTATTTTGAAGAACATTCATGGACAACAAACGCTGTACGAGTCAACCCAAACAAACATTGTCAAATTCTTTGAACACGCCGATGCCAAAGAAATATTAATGAAGTATTGGTACAGCTCAATTTTTAACAGCGTTTGGCTCATGATTGTTGATGAGTTTGAGGAAGCTGACATCCGGGATCTGATGTTAACTCATATTGGGAGAGGACACAGCTTGGGTAATGATGTTTTCGAGAAGCTTATTGAAAAGTTCTCTCCTGAAAACGAGACCGTCAACGAAATAGCTCTCAAGCATGTGGAGAAGTTCTGCCCGGATCGTGCGCTGGCTAGGGTCTTTTACAAATTATCTGAAACTAGCAGGCAAAAGATGCTGGAGTTCTTAGACAAGTACCCTGGTAATCGTTATTCATATGAAGATAAAACCGGGGCAAGGACAGCTTTATCTTGCGGTTGGTAAGCCCACCATTAAACAGAAAGACGACACATAGTGCCGTCTTTCTGTTTTTTAAATGACAATAAACAACTTGTCACGCCTCCGAGGACTAATGTCCGAGGTCAAGGCATCTTCAATATTTTTTAAAGAAAACAAGGAAGATCCCTGGACGATTTTGCAGGCAAAACGAGGGATGACTGTCTAGAAATGTCATTCCTCGCATGGCGCGGCGCGTCCGTGCGTCAAGGAATCTCGGCTTCAGTGCTTTGCACTGCTTCAATATTTTTAAAAAAAGTTGTAGATCACTGGACGTTTTCTAACGAAAACGAGAGATGACATTTTGTTTTTATTATGGGGTTACTCTAAAAATTTAGAAAAAGGGATTTATGTTGGCGTGCCGACACACGGACTGTCCTCGACATTGCTTCGCAATGCTCGTTCTACTGCGCTCATCGACTAAAAATCGACCGGCATGCTCCCGCCTGCCTTTCGCTTGAACCCAAACCACTATTTCCGCGGTTCGAGAAGTTTTTATATCACAACCATTAAAAAACCTCCCATTCAGGGAGGTTTTTTAATGGTGCCGACACACGGACTCGAACCGCGGACCCACTGATTACAAATCAGTAGCTCTACCAACTGAGCTATGTCGGCAATCTGTCTGGATAGGTTTTATATATGACAACATTTTTACTGTCAAGCAAAAAAAATATTGATAAGTATTAAAATACTTTAGTTTTTGTAAAAAGTGTGATATAGCTATGACTATTAAGGGTGATGATATATATTTTTTATAGAGATATCGATGAAAAAAGAGATTAAAATTTTTTGCACAAAAGCTATTGAAATAGCTAAAACAATTCGCAAAAATATCAAACATTTAATCAAAAATATAACAAAATCTGAAGCTTTTACCACCTTTGTCGGAAAAGCAATGTATTATTATTGCTTAATGGTGTGGAAAACCACACATTGGGAAATATTCGGCGTAAATCGTTTTTATCCAGTATGGGAAAAAGAAAAATCTCTTATACTTACTATCTGGCATGGGCGTGTGTTGATGATTCCGTATTTTTGGAACAAAAAAAGACCGCTCAATGCCCTGGTTTCGCCGCATAACGATGGGAGAATTGCCGCATCGTTTTTGAAAAAAGTCGGTTTCGGTATTATTGACGGCTCTACCAACGAGGGCGCCAACGCCGCAGCTATAAATCTTTTGCGCTCTTTGGAAAAAAATCAAGCCATAGCAATTATTCCCGACGGTCCGAGAGGTCCAAGAATGAAAATGAATATGAGTCCGCTATATTTTGCAAAAAAGTCAGGAAAACCCTTATTTGGAGCAACATATTCTATTGAACATTCTATTGTTGCAAAAAGTTGGGATGCAATGCTTATTCCATTGCCATTTTGTCGCGGAATTGTGCATGTTACAAAACCATATTATATTCCGGCAGATGCAACTGATGAGGATTTGGAAAAATACCGTCAAGAAATTGAAAACGAATTGAACGGACTGACATTGCGAGCAGATCAAGTTCTTAAACTACCAAAAATTGAGCCAGGCGTTACCGCAAAAACAAAAAAACGTAAGGAACAAAAATAATGTTTATTAAAGTCTACAACACATTAATCAGGATTATGTATCCGATTGTTATCAGTCGCTATATTAAAAAGCGCAAAGAGCGTGGCAAAGAAGATTTGAAGCGTTTTAATGAAAGAATCGGTCGCCCGATAAAAGAACGCCCAGAGGGAAAGTTGTTTTGGTTTCATGGGGCTTCGGTCGGCGAATCTCTTTCTATGTTGCCGTTGATTAACCGTGTGTTAGATACTTATCCGGACTCGCATGTTATGGTAACAACAGGCACGCTGACCTCTGCCGAATTGATGGACAAACGCCTGCCGGAAAGGGCTTTTCACCAATATATCCCGATTGATAATCCGGTATTTACCACGCGTTTTGTAAAGCATTGGCACCCTGATGCAATTTTGTGGTTCGAATCAGATTTTTGGCCGGCAATGTTATCTTCAATCAAGCGCAAAAATATTCCGCTGATTTTGGTCAACGGTCGTATTTCAAACAAATCGTTCAAACGTTGGCAGCAGTTTGATTTTATATGCAAAGAGTTGTTGTCATGCTTTACGTTTTGTTTGGGGCAGTCTGACGAAGATGCTTATCGCCTGCGCGTGTTGGGGGCAAAGGAAGCGATTTGTCTGGGCAATGTGAAATATGCCGGTCTGCCATTACCGGTTGATGAGGAGAAAAAAGCCGAGATTGAAAAGCAGATTAACGGGCGTACGGTTTGGTTGGCCAGCTCCACTCACGATGATGAGGAGTTCAAAATCAGCAAATTTCATAATGAGTTAAAAAAAGACTTTCCAGATTTGCTGTTGATTATTGCCCCGCGCCACCCGCACCGTGGTGTTGAAATTCAGGAGCGTTTATCAAAAGAATTAGGGCTCAAAACTTCTTTGCGTTCAAAAGAAGAACCAATAAGACCTTATACTGATGTTTATATTGCCGATACAATCGGAGAATTGGGTATTTGGTATGGCATCTGCCCGTTGGTGTTTATCGGCGGATCGCTTATTCCGCACGGAGGGCAAAACTTTATGGAACCGTCGCGCTGCCGTGATGCGGTGATTGTCGGTCCGCATATGCATAACTTTACCGATGCAATCAATCGTGCCAAAAAAGCTGATGCGGTTATTCAGGTTAATGATGTGTTGGATTTGACCGATAATGTACGACAATTGCTCAGCAATAAGGAGCTGTTGGAGGCCAAGCGCAGTTTGGCCTATAACTGGGCAATGTCCGAGGCCAAAGTTTTGGACGGTATTATGGACAAGGTACGGAGTTATTTGCCGGAATGAGAACGCCCTCACATTGGAAAAATAAAAACTTATGCGCATTGGCTTTGTGGCCTTTGGGGTGTGTTTATGCCGGTATGACCACGTTGAGACTTAAACTCAAAAAGCCGACAAAGGTCAATGTGCCGGTGATTTGTATCGGCAATTTGACAGCCGGCGGAACCGGAAAAACTCCGACTGCGGTTTCAATTGCAAAAATCATAAAATCTTTGGGAAAAGAGCCGTTTTTTGTATCACGAGGATATGGCGGAACATTGTCCGGCGTAATGGTTGACGTGCAAAAACATACTCCGCAACAAGTCGGGGACGAGCCTTTGTTGTTGGCAAGGGAGGCAAAAGTTTCTATCAACGCTGATCGTGCCGAAGCGGCCAAAAAGGCAATCAGCAACGGGGCGGAAGTTATTGTTATGGATGACGGTTTTCAAAACCCGACGTTGTACAAAGATTTATCGTTTTTGGTGTTTGACGGCGGCGTGGGTACCGGCAACGGATTGCCGGTGCCGGCAGGTCCGTTACGTGAGTTTTTTAAAAGTGGAATAAAACGTGCCGATGCGGCAATTATTATTGGCGAGGACAAATGCGGATTGCGTGAAAAATTGGGCAGAATGCCGGTGTTTGAGGGGCAAATTTGTTCCCTGCCCTTGCCGGATTTGAGGTCAAAAGTTATTGCATTTGCCGGCATCGGGCGACCGGAGAAGTTTTATAATTCGTTGAGAGAGTGCGGGGCTAATGTGGTGCAGACTTTTGATTTTCCGGATCATCACTATTATACGCCTAAAGAGTTGGAAGATTTGATTGCGTTGGCAAAAAAACTTGGTGCCGACTTGGTTACCACCGCTAAAGATTTTGTAAAAATCCCTAACAAGCTGAAGCCGAATTTTAAGGTGCTGGAAATCGAAATACGATGGAAAGACGAAGGTGCTTTAAGGGAGTTTTTAGAAAAATTGACAAAAATAAATTGACATAATCACTAATTGGTAGTACGATGCGCCATTGATTAACATTATTAATTACTATTATCTATTTGAATTATGAAACATGCATTAGAAAAAGAGCAACTCTCATGGTTTAATTTGTCTCCGGATAAGGCTAAGAAAAAACTACTTGCATACATTAGTGCGGGCTATTGCCTGTATGCCAAGGCCGAGGCCAAGGTTTTTGAGCTTCCTGCCGAGATATGCAAGGAGGTTTTACTTGCATACTTCAAAAAAGGCAACTGCCTGTATTATGAGGATGAGTTAAAGATTTTTAAACTACCCACAGAGATATGCAAGGAAGTTTTACTTGCATATTTCGAAGTCTGTTTCCTGTATGAAGAGGCAGAGGCCTTAATGATTGAACTTCCGAGGGAAATCCGTAAGGAGGTATTGATTGCTTATAACCAGGCCGGCTGGGGTTTGTATGGCTCAACAATACAGAAGATCTCGGAACTTCCGGAAGATGAACGCAACGAGCTCATGGGCATTTTTTAAGATTTTAACACAAAGCGGCTGTCCAATAGGACGGTCGCTTTGTTGTTATGAAAATGATATAATGTTTTTTTATTCTCATTGCCTAAAAAATAACATGTCATGCCTATTTTTCAACTTGTTGAATAATTCAAGGCATCTTCAATATTTTTTAAAGTTGAAGATCCCTGGACGATTTTGCAGGCAAAATCGAGGGATGACTGGTTAATCAAAAATGTCATCGCTCCAAAAGCGTAAGTCTTTTGGTTAAGCGATCGTCAATATTGTTGTAAAACAAGGAAGATCCCTGGACGATTTTGCAAGCAAAATCGAGGGATGACGGTTTGTTTTTTAATGAAAATAAACAACCTGTCATGCCTCCGAGGACAAATGTCCGAGGTCAAGGCATCTTCAATATTTTTTAAAGTTGTA
>JAEEYV010000045.1 GCA_016288295.1 Alphaproteobacteria bacterium | reverse complement strand
CTTAACTCCGGTGTTTATCTTAAATTGATTGATAATCGCGGAACCGAACCGCGTGAAGTTGTCATGCATTATGAGGGCGGATTGAAGGCTTTTGTAAACCACATTAACAAATCAAAAGCCCCATTGCATGAAAATGTTATTTCTATTGCCGGAGAAGATAAAGATATCCAAGTTGAAGCCGCTATGCAGTGGACCAACGCCTACAATGAGAGCATGTTGTGTTTTACCAACAATATTCCGCAAAAGGACGGCGGTACTCACTTGGCCGGTTTTCGTGCAGCATTAACCAGAACTATCAATAACTACATTAATGAAAATGGTTTGGTAAAAAGCAAAGACAAGGATATGATTACCGGTGAAGATATGCGCGAAGGCTTGAGCTGCGTATTGTCAGTTAAAGTGCCTGATCCGAAGTTTTCATCCCAAACAAAAGACAAGTTGGTGTCATCAGAGGTTCGTCCGGTGGTCGAAAGTGTTGTCAGTAACAAGTTACAAGAGTGGCTTGAAGAACACCCGAATGAGGCAAAAATCATTGTCGGAAAGATTATCGAAGCCGCTACTGCCCGTGAGGCAGCTCGCAAGGCTCGTGAGTTAACAAGACGCAAGGGGGTTTTGGATATTGCGTCACTGCCGGGCAAATTGGCTGACTGCCAGGAAAAAGACCCTGCTCTATCTGAAATATTCATCGTGGAGGGAGATTCTGCGGGTGGTTCGGCTAAACAAGGACGTGATCGCCGCACTCAAGCTATTTTGCCATTGCGTGGTAAAATTTTGAACGTTGAGCGAGCTCGTTTTGACCGTATGCTTAACTCTGCAGAAATCGGCACAATGGTTACGGCTTTTGGCACAGGCATAGGTCGTGAAGAATTTGATGTAAGCAAGTGCCGTTATCACAAGATTGTAATTATGACCGATGCTGATGTTGATGGTAGCCACATTCGCACATTGTTGTTAACATTTTTCTATCGTCAAATGCCTGAAATTATTGAAAAAGGTTATGTCTATATTGCTCAACCGCCTCTGTATAAAGCTAAAAGAGGAAATTCGGTTCTGTATCTTAAAGACGACCGCGAAATGGAAGATTATTTAATCCGTGGCGGTTGTGAAGATGCCGTTCTGCAAACAGATGCCGGTGAGCAGATTGCAGGACAAGATTTGGTAGCAATGGTTGAAAATACTCGTAAGGCTCGTAATCTTATTGCTGCGCTAAACAAAAAAGCACCGGAAAAGATTGTTGAACAAATGGCGGTTGACGGATTGTTTGATCGCAATGTTATTGATAATTTGGATGTTTTGAAAGCTAAAGCAGAACAAGTTGCTGTTAAGCTTGATAATCAAGAAGCAGAGTATGATAAAGGGTGGAAAGCAGACATTTTGTCAGATGGCAGTGTAAGTTTTCACCGTACTTTACGTGGTGTTGAGGAAAAGCACGTTGTTGGCGCTTCAGTTTTGGATAGTCCGGAAGCAAAGGCTTTGAATGAAATGAAGGCCTTTTTGGAAGAACATTATGCCAAAGACCAAAAACTTTCTTCTCCAAAACTAGGGGAGGAAAAGAAAATTCATGGTCCGGTTTCGTTTGTTGATGCGATTATGGCAATGGGGCGTAAGGGAATTACCTTGCAGCGCTATAAAGGTTTGGGCGAGATGAACCCTGAACAGTTGTGGGAAACAACTCTTGATCCGGAAGCCCGCTCATTATTGCAGGTTAAAATTGATATGCTTGATGATGCCGATCAGGTATTCTCGACATTGATGGGTGATGTGGTTGAGCCACGTAAAGAGTTTATTCAGGAAAATGCTCTGAACGTTATCAATCTTGATATTTAGTAAAGCTTTTAGGAGCACAAAACCGGCGTAAAAACGCCGGTTTTGTGTGGTGTTATTTTTTTGTTGACAGATTGACAAAAGTGTGGTATTTTTGTGTCAAAATGTATTAATTATTAATTATTAACCTATTATCAAAAAGCAACGTTATGAAAAAATCTATTTTCTTGCTGATTGTTGTCATTTTGACTGCAATCGCCAATGCAAACGCCACCTGTGCCACCTGTGTGACCGATCAAGAAGAAAGCTGGGAGCCTGCAGCTGACTGTATTTTGTCAGATGCAGAGTTGCGCGAGTTCGCGCTTAATGGTTTTCCATTAAGCGATGTGCTCGAGTATAGCGGGTATACCCTCAACCTCAAGACCATGGACAAAGATGTCCTGATCATGTTGATTGAAAACTGCTATGACGGCTGTTTTGGAAGTTATCGCTACTCTGCGACAACCCCCGGAACAATAAATATCATCACCGGAATATGGCAGATGCAGATTCTCGACCGACCCGACGCTGAGGAGATTATGGCGGCTATACTTAGGAGCCGAGGAGAACTTTACATCGGGACAGTAAAAAAGATGTTAGGTGACCCTTGCATTTCAACCGAGAACGTTAACGCAGAATGGAATGGGGGCAATGTCCCTCCTTATCTTTTTGTCGTTTATCCCGATAAAGTAATGCCTTTTGTTGATGACGTGATTTCTGTATATCAAAAATATGCGGGAAAGGAAATTCCAAAAAAGAAACCGTGTTTAATAACGCGTGATCAGAATGGCAAAATCATCAAAAGGGCTGAATATGGCGAGGGAGTTTCTGCAAGATCTGTGGCAACTCCGAAACAAATCGAGCTCTTTTATAAACTGACAGGTCGAAATTCAACCGAAGAGACTTGGGTTTGGGACCTTGTTGTTGAAAGAAAACTTTAACAAAACAAACCAGGGGAGAGGTTTCCGCAAGGAAGCCTCTTCTCTGGTTTTAAATAAATTTTAGTTGTTCTAATATTTTTATTGACAGATTGACAAAAGTGTGGTATTTTTGTCTTGTTATTTTATTTTTTTCCAATTATTTAAAATCTTTACATTATGAAAAAGTTATTTTTTATTTTAATTGCAATGCTTGTTGCTTTTCAAGCAACGGCTCAAGAATTCCTCACGGTAGAGGATGTGACCTACGTTAATTGTTGTGCAAAAACTGGTGACCACATGAGGTGGTCATGTAATAAAAAACCCTTTGCTAAAGTAATACTTTCAGACGGAACAGTATTGGCTCCCTATGATAAAATAATGTATGGCTACACTGCTAAATCTCCCAGAGAAAAATCTCGGGACATCAAGACCAATTTGACTGATGGCAGACGTCTCAAACAAGGAGACCTCATCTATCACACTGGCGATTATTACTGGCATGAAACCAAAAAGTTTCAGAAACAGGTGGTAATCAAAAATGTCGTCATCCGTGAAATCAAAGGAGCATATAGCGGTTCTATTAACGGAAGCTTTGGTTACAATTCATTCTTTGCCTTTGTCAGTCTTTTAGGCGGTGGTGGCGGCGGCAAAGCCAAAGGCTCTGTTTCGGGAAGTTTTCAGGGAGGAACATACACTGTCGCTAACGTTACTTTCACCGATGGCAGCCATGCCTCCATACTTGTAACGCAAGACGGATTCTGGTATGAGGCAAAACCCGGAATGAAAGTCAATGTCTCAAAGCTCAGACGTACAACAATCTACGAATTGTTGTAATCTCTAATCTCAAAACAGAACAGCGCCCCCAAAAGGTGCTGTTCTGTTTTTAAATTATGAAATCAAATTACTCAACATTCATTTCTATCAGGCGGTCGAGGCTGTTTTGCTCGGTCTTATTATAACCGGCTGAGCTTTTTTCTTTGGAATCTTTATCTTTATCGCTTTTCTTTTCAACCTTCGGCTGAACAAGCTTATCAAAAAGTTTATCCATATCTTCGGAAACGACAGAATCTTTTTTATCATTCTTGTCGTTTTTCTTTTCGTCTTTCTCATCCGGTTTTTCATCTTCTTTCATAAATTTATCTTTAGGAATGAGTTTTTCAATCGGTTCGGCGAAGCTACCGGCAAGTTGAAAGTATTTTGAATCCTTGAACATTTCCGGTTGATCTTCTGCAGGAATTATCCAACCAACCATTATATTAAACAAAATTACTAAAATACAGGCTCTGACAACACCAAAAAACAATCCGAGCATGCGGTCAAGCGAGCTAAGCTTGCTGGAGCGAATTTTATCAACAATTGCCGAGGTCAATATGAGCCAGATAATGAAAAATACTAAAAAAATTCCTATTGATGAAGCAACCATCGCCATTGTATCGTCTTTGACATATACCTGAACAAGCGGTTGCACTATCGGTAACATAAAAACTATTACAACTACCGATAAAACCCAACCGATAATAGATAAAACTTCTTTTACAAGGCCGCGATTGAGAGCTATAAGTGCAGATATTGCCACAATAATCAATATGCATAAATCAAGATTATTCATTATAAAAAATCCTTAATTAAACCAGTTGATCAGTTTTTGAACATTGCCGATTTCATGTAAAGAAATATCTTTAGACGACAGTTTCTTATCATTTTTGTATTGGGCCGGAACAATTGCGCTCTTAAAACCAAGTTTGCCAGCTTCTTTGAGGCGTAGAGTCGGTTGGCTTACGGCACGGATTTCACCAGACAAACCGATTTCTCCAAAAATTACCATGTCTGCCGGTAAGGGACGGTTGGTTAGTGAAGAAATTATGGCCATGGCAACTGCTAAATCGGCGGCAGGTTCAGAGATTTTTAGGCCTCCGGCAATATTTAAATAAACATCTTGGCTGCTCAAGTTCAATCCGCCGCGAGCTTCTAATACTGCGAGAACCATTGCTAAACGTCCCGAATCCCAACCGACAACTGCTCTTTTGGGGCTGGCATAGCCGGTTTGGCTGACCAAAGCTTGTATTTCTACCAATACCGGTCTTGAGCCTTCTATTCCGGCAAATACACAAGAACCGGATATGTTGCCCTGACGTTCCGCCAAAAACAGAGCAGACGGGTTTTCAACCTCGACCAAGCCTTTGTCCTGCATTTCAAAAACACCAATTTCATCAGTAGCACCATAGCGATTTTTGACAGCACGCAAAATACGAAATTGATGTCCGCGTTCGCCCTCAAAATACAAAACTGTATCAACCATGTGTTCCAACACACGGGGACCCGCTATTGAACCCTGTTTGGTTACATGTCCAACCAAAAACAGCACAAAGCCTTTGCGCTTGGCAATTTTTATAAGTTCATACGCGCAAGCACGAACTTGCGAAACGCTTCCCGGGGTTGATTCTGCTTCTTCTAAATACATGGTTTGAATTGAGTCAATAACAACTATTTTAGCGTTAGTTTTTTCAAGCGTATCAACAATATCTTTAACGTCCGTTGCCGAAGCCAAATTAACCGGAGATTGTTCTAGCCCAAGGCGTTTGGCACGAATACGAACTTGATCCAAAGCTTCTTCTCCGGAAATATAATAACATTCCGGATGATTGGACGATGAAGCTATACTGGCACAAGCCTGTAATAATAACGTCGATTTACCAATTCCAGGGTCGCCGCCAACCAATATTACTGAACCGGCAACCAGCCCTCCGCCACTAACTCGATCAAGCTCTTTTATGCCGGTTGATATGCGCTCAATATTTTGTGAAGCGCCGCTTAGTGAAACAAATTCAATAATTTTTCCCTTATGTTTGGGATGAAAGTTTGAAAAACCTTCGCCTCCGACCTGCTCTTCAATAATTGTATTCCATTCGCCACAGGCATCACATTTACCTTGCCATTTGGGATACGCTGTACCACAATTTTGACACACATATTGAACAGATGACTTTTTGACCATGATTGCTCCTAAATCTCAACTTTTATCGGACCTTGAGAACTGCCTTTAACAAATTGGCAAACATACGGGTTATCAGTTTTTTCGAGTTCTTTTACTGTTCCCTGCCAAATAATTTTGCCTTGATAAAGCATGGCTATTCGATCAGCAATTTTGCGGGCTGATGCCATATCGTGCGTAATTGTTAAAGCACTTGCACCGATTTTTTTGACCGAATTGATAATCAAATCATTAATTACGTCTGCCATTATCGGATCAAGCCCGGTGGTCGGTTCATCAAAAAAGATTATTTCGGGATTGGTAGCTATGGCTCTGGCTAGTCCAACACGTTTTTGCATACCACCGGATAATTCCGACGGTGATAAATCGGCAACTTCTGCGCTTAGACCTACTTGGCGCAAATAATCAATGGCTTTTTCTTTGGCTTTTTTGCGAGGAAGTTTTTGATTTTCAATCAAACCAAAAGCAACGTTTTCCCATACACTTAAGCTGTCAAAAAGTGCTCCGCCTTGAAACAGCATACCCATTTTAGCATAAAGAGTTTCTGCCTCATCGTTACCAAGACCGACTGTTTCTTTGCCATCAATTTTGATTGAGCCGGCATCCGGTTCAATAAGTCCTTGAATACATTTTATCAATACCGATTTTCCGGTGCCAGAACCACCTATTACAACCAAAGATTCTCCTTTATTTATTTCTAAATCAACCCCATCTAAAACCACTTTATGACCAAATGATTTGTGCAAATTTTTTATTTCAATTTTAGCTTTTTTATTAGCCATTTTTAGCTCCTAATTTGTGAAAATCATACCAGTTATTATGTAGTTGAAAATCAAGATGAGTATTGATGAGGAAACAACAGCGTTTGTGGTTGCACTGCCAACACCCTGGGCACCACCTTTTGACTTGTAGCCGTTGTAACAACCCATTAAGGCAATGATAAAACCAAAAACAGCCCCTTTGATAAGACCGGTAGTGATATCAATTAAGGAAAGCTCATTAATGGTTGTGTTTATATAATTTGCGGCATTGTAATCGAGTTGATAAATAGCGATTGTATAACCACCGAAAATACCGATCACATCACCAATTAAAACCAATAAAGGTAATACGATAATGCCGGCTAAAAGGCGCGGGGTAACTAAATATTTAAAAGGATTAGTGGAAAGGGTTGCAAGAGCGTCTATTTGTTCCGTAACACGCATGGTTCCGATTTCTGCAGCCATTGCTGCACCAATACGTCCGGCAACCATTAATCCCGAAAACACAGGGGCAAGTTCGCGTGTAACGGCAATTAAAACGACTGTTGCTACCGCACTTTCAGCTCCATAACTTGAAAAACCGGCATTTGTTTGCAGTGCAATAACCATACCGGCAAAAACCGTGGTTAAGGCAACAACCGGTAATGAATAAAACCCGATATCTACCATTTGACGCAGTAAAAGTTTGAGATAAAATGGCGGGGTAATGCAATTATAGAGGGATTTGGCAATAAATATCGATAATTCACCCAAGCGAGAAATAAACCCGACAAGCGGTTTGCCTAAAGCTCGTAAAAAGTTTTCTACATATTTTTTCATTCGGTTGTTCCTTATAAAATCATAGCCGAATGATAAATTAACAAGTTGCAAAATGCAACCTTTCTATTGATTTTTGTAACAAGCTGCGAGTATTTTGTCGGGAGCTGAGGCTTCAAACGGCCATATTTCAACTGTAGGAATTTTTATTCCTAAAAAATCAGTTGTTTGCGAGGATGGAAGTCTTTCTACCACAGATATTGAGGAAGCCATTTTGACTACCAGTTTAACCCTTGCTGATGATAGATACGGAAATTTACAAATTCCAACTCCCCTAACCTCAAGCAGACCTTTAATGCTCTTTGGACAAGAAACTTTTAATACGTCGTTTTCAACAGCTATGTCGGCTCGATCATCGGCTATTAAAACAGCTCCTTTATCCATAATAAGGCGCAATGCCAAGTCCGATTTTCCACTACCAGGAGAACCAACTAATAAAACGGCAGCTCCGTCTATGGCAACCGCTGTGGTATGTATGTTTTCAACCGGCAATTTTTTCAATCCTTTTTTGTTTGTTGGGATCTTTGGTTTCTATGGTTATTTTTCTTCCATTTCCAAATGGAGTTATGTCTACACGAAATATGTTGTGTGGCAAATATGCTCCCATTTTTTCGGGCCATTCAATCAAACACACGCCTTCATAAATAGCTTCTTCCATTCCTAATTCAAAAATTTCTTCCGCCGATTTTATGCGATAAAGGTCAAAATGATAAATATCAAAATCCGGGGCTTCATATGTTTGAACTAATGTAAATGTTGGACTTGGAACTTCTTTGGCTGCGGTCAGCGATTGAATAAAAGCTCGTGATAAAACGCTTTTTCCCATTCCCAATGTTCCAAAAAGTGCAAAAACATCACCTTTTTGAGCTATATTTGCCAACTTTTTGCCAATGTTCTCTGTTTGCTCTTCAGAAGTACAAATAAAATCAATTTTACTCATTTATAAAAAATCCCAAAGGCGTTTTGTTTTTTTAGATTTTCTTTTCCGTTTTTTAACGATTATTTTGGGTTGGACAGACTGCATTTTTACCCAATCCCACGGTTTATAAAACCATCCTTGCCACATGCCACGATGAGCCATTTGAGCTTGTTGCTCATATGGACCATAAACATTATTGTTAGGTAAACTGATAGCCCAACCGGAGGCAACCAGAGCGGCTCCGATGTCATATTCTCCAATTGAACATACTCCAACAGCATTGCCTCTGGAATTTTGTTTGATAACATTACACTCAATCTCATAGTCTTGAAGCCAACGTCTTAGCCAGTTTATAGCTTCCTGACCGCAGTTATATTTTTTTCCCTGAGCGTTAACACATGTTTGTTTGATTTCAGGAGCATCTATACCGAACAAACGAATATAACGTCCGTTCATCAGCAATGTGTCACCGCTTGCGACCGCAACTTGTCCATATATTGAAGGGTAGTTTCGAGGATTAAAGTTTTCGGTAATTTGAGGTTTCTTGGTTCCTAAAAGCCCGTTAATAAATCCCATAACCCCACCTTCTTTTGCTTCGGTTTCCTGTTCGGATTGCATGATTTGAGTTTTTTCTTCTGGTTGAGTGGTAATCTCGCCTTTTTCTGACGGTTCTATATTGCCCATTTTTTCGAAATTTTCAGTTATACCTACACTTGGGGCTTCTTCATCAAGATCTATTGTGTCAAAATCTTCAAGATCTTCTTCTGGTGATTGGTTGGTGCTAATACCTATAAATCTCTGTATATTAGGAATAATATTTTCGATACCGTTATTAAAGACACCTATAGCATAGAGGATAAAAAGGCAAAAACCCACTAAAAAAAGAATTGACGGCAGACATCCCATGGCTTTCCAGACCAGTTTTCCAAACATATATAATACAACCAGCCCGGCAATTATTCCCACAATGCCGCCACCCTGGGTCAAAAAGTTTGAACTTTGTGTTCCGCTACCGCCAATAAGAATAAGTGCTATGGCTATAATTCCCAAAAATAGCTTTTTTAAAAATAACATGTTTTACCCTCTTTGATGCAAAATATAGAAATATTTTAATCATTGAGGGTAAAAATATTATTACTTTTTTGAAAGTATTTTTTTATTTATTGCTTCTCAAAATATCAATTATGCGATCTAGTTCAGTCAAATCGGAATAAGATAAAACTACCTTTCCGCTACCATTGGCAGATGTTGAAATTTTTACTTTTATTCCAAGACCACGGTTAAGCATTTTTTCAATATCCGCAACATCCGAATTACTACTTTTTTTGCGTTTGTTTTTCGGTTCTTTGCTTTTTTGAACAAGTTGTTCAACTTCTCTCACGCTTAATCCTTTGGCAACAATTTTTGCCGCTAAGGTTTCGGCATTTTCAAGACCAATTAATGGGCGGGCGTGGCCAGCTGTTAATTGGTTATCACGAATCATTTGTTGAACAGGCGCCGGAAGTGATAGCAATCTTAGGGTATTGGCAATATAACTGCGTGATTTTCCTATAACATTCGAAAGAGCTTCCTGGGTATGAGAAAACTCATTAATTAAGCGTTGCAGTCCTTCTGCTTCTTCAATTGCCGACAGATTTTCACGTAATAAATTTTCAACAAGAGCAACCTCTAAAACCTCTTTGTCATCCATCTCTTTAACTATGACCGGAACTTCATTTAATCCGGCTTGTGAAGCAGCTCTGAAACGACGTTCGCCAGCAATAATTTCAAATTTTCCGTTATTTTTGGCTCTGACCAGAAGCGGTTGTAAAATCCCTTTTTCTTTAATGGAAACAGTCAGTGCATCAAGTGCTTCTTTATTAAATTCAGAACGAGGTTGATATTTGCTGGCATAGAGCAATTTTATCGGAACTTTTTTTACATCGCCAGTGGTGATTGTTGATGGAGCTGCACTATCGTTGGTCAAAAATAAGGCATCATCACCCAATAAAGCTTCTAAACCACGTCCTAAACTTTTTCTTTTATTGTCTTCTAACATGCCATCAACTCCTTTTCTCTTTTTAGCATTTCGCCGGCAAGACTTATGTAAGCTTGTGAGCCGGGACACTTAAAATCGTATAATAAAACAGGTTTGCCATGAGATGGGGCTTCAGATACACGAACATTCCGCGGAATAACCGTTTTATAAACTTTTTTACCGAAAAATCCTCTGACGTCTTCTTCAACCATCTGGGTTAAATTGTTGCGTCCGTCATACATGGTCAAAACAACACCTTGTAACTCCAATTTGGGATTAAAGTGTTTTTTGATTATGTTGATGTTGCTGATAAGATCGCTCATGCCTTCTAGAGCCAAATATTCACATTGGAGGGGAACTACTACAGCATCGGCCGCCACAAGTGCGTTGATGGTAACAAGGCTCAATGACGGAGGGCAATCTATTAGTACATAGTCGTAACAGCTTATTGTTTTATTCAAAGCATTGTGCATGTAAAACTCGCGATGATCTTTGTCGATTAATTCAACTTCAGCACCCGCCAAATCAGGAGAAGACGGGATTATTGATAAATTAGGAATCTCTGTCCAAACAACTGCCTCATTTAGGCTGCGTTCTCCTGTTATTACATCATAAGACGAAACAACATTGCTGTGTTTGTCAAAGCCCAAAGAAGTTGTAGCGTTACATTGTGGATCAAGATCAATAACCAAAACTTTTTTTCCTGTTGCAGCCATGGCGGTGGCAACATTTACCGTTGTTGTGGTTTTACCTACGCCTCCTTTGCGATTGGCAAAAGCAATTATTCTTGACATTATCTTTCCCCTTTTTTAGTCATATTGCTGATGATTAAAATTTTACCATTTTCCGATGTTTTACTTTGAACAGTGTTCAAATCAAAATTCCAATATTTTTTTGCGGCAAGCAATTCGCTTTCGTAGCTGCGACCTTTTGGAAAAATGCAAATCCCGTTTTTAGAAATAAGCGGGTAACCATAAGAAATTAAATCTTTTAGGGATGTTACGGCACGTGCGGTTATAACATCAAATTTTTGCTTTGAAAGATTTTCAACCCTGGAGTTAACAATATTGACATTAGAAAGACCTGTTATTTCTTTTACATGATTTAAATACAGTGTTTTTTTGAGAATGCTATCAATCAGCGTTATCTTTAAATACGGTGTTCTTTCAGCAGCCATAATTGCAATTACCATCCCAGGAAAACCGGCTCCACTCCCTATATCAAGAAGTTTTTTGGCGGTTGGAGGAATAAGCTCAAAAAGTTGAGCCGAGTCCTCAAAATGGCGTTTCCAAACGTCTTCAATCGAATTATTGCTAACAAGATTAAACTTTCGTTGCCATTCAATCAGAGATTTCTGGTAATGGTCAAGCTTTAAGAATGTTTCACGTGAAACATTGTATGTATCGCAAAAATTATTCATACATCTTTTATATATTCATATTTTGTATTTTAAAATAAAAAAACGACTTATGAACACATAAAAAATACCATTAAAAATCAAATTATTATAAAAACAAAATGAATCAACACAAAAATTCGCGTACTTTTTTATAAGGTGAAACAAATGGTTATAGAAACAAACAGAATCTATTTCTCAATATATTTCCAACGGTTAGAACAATTTAATTCCTGTAAAGTTTTTTCGGCATGATCAAATTCGTAGCCGAGTTCAGAAGTGCGGTGAGCATCATCGCTAATAACAAATTTTATATTGTTGTCGACCGCCTTTTTCAACAGACTATCTGCGGGATAAAAATTATTGCTTTTGCGCAAACCTTTAGTACTGATTTCAATTGCGCCATTGCAAGAAGCTATTGTTTCTATCAATTTATTTTTTTCATCCCAAAAATCATTATCACTGCAGAGAGGAATTTTTCTTATAAAATCAATGTGTGCCATAAAATCAAATAAATTGCTCGAAGATGCTTGGCAAAGGGCTGAAAAATGACGCTTGATCATGTTTTTTTGGTCTTCTTCAGAAAGATTTTTGGCGTCTTTAAAGTCAATAATATTATCACCTTCATCGTCTAAGAACAAAAAATGATTCCCTGAAATGCAGTAATCTAAATTAAGTTTATCGCGTAACTTTACAAATTCATCAAGCCAGCCAGGGTAAACAAAAAAATCAACTTCTGCGCCTATTCTGACTTTCAACGGATATTGTTCAGACAATAATCTTATCTCATCTATGTGGCGAGCAAATTTTTCGTAATAGGTTGAAAAATCAGAATAAAAAAAGTCCGGTTCTTTTTGCCACTTATACCAGGAAGGGCTGTTTGAAATATTTTTATGTATAATAAGGTGGTCGCTTATACCCATTTCTTGCCAGCCTAACTCTATAGCCTTTTCTATCATTTCATGAACAGAATTTTTGCCGTCTGAAAAGGTTGTATGAGTATGATAGCTGAAAAGTTGCATATTAGTCCTCAATGTTCAAAATTTGGTATATATCTTGTCCGGTTTTTTTATCAAAATATTTTTTAAGTTCTATTGATTGGTTGAATAAGCATTCTTCTTCTATTTTGCCCAAACGATATCTGTTTACAATACCTTTTACCCTGTTGGATATAGAAACTATTGAAAGTCCTTCAAAAAATTTATCACAAAGACAAATTAAATAATCATAATCATCGTACGTTATGTTTTTTAGCATTTTACGAGCCCAGTTTTTCCACTCTTGGGGATAAGTGTATTCATTATCATTAAAATCTGGTTGGAAAAATGTGTGGGTTAAACAAATTTTTGCAACATCGGGATATCCCATGGCCATCATTTGCTCATATCCTTCTTGACCATGAAAACGATTTTCTATTCTTTCGTTTATTCTTTTGCCATAATCGTGCAATAAACCGAGAACAAAAGCCTTTTCAGCGTTCATTGATGGAATATGTCGTGCTATTTTTTCGGCAGCAGATGCAACACCCATGGTATGAAAACGATATTCGTTTTCAAATGTAAAACCGTATGGTCTTGAAAGTCGGTATATTATGCCCTGCTCCCATATTTTTAATGCTGTTTCCTTATGAGGATAACCGGTTTGTTCTGTTGTATTTATCATTTTTTTATATATCCAAGTATTGCCATTATAGCTGCCGGAGTAACTCCAGATATGCGAGAAGCTTCGCCGATTGTTGCTGGGCGAACGTGGCTAAGTTTAGCGACCATTTCATTAGATAATCCACCGATTTTTGTGTAGTCAATATCTTCACGAATTTTCAATTTTTCGTCTTTTTTAAATATTTCTATGTCTGTCATTTGTCTTTTTATATATCCGGAATATCTGGCTTCAATTTCAACAGCTTCGTAAATTTCGGGTTTAAAATCAGCCAGTTGTGGCCATATCTTTAAAATTGTTTCACGTGAAACATCTTCATAAGACATTAAATTGAAAGCCGTGCGGCGCGAATCTTTTTTGATGCCGTATTTTTCCATATCAAGAGGTCGTATAGATAATTCGTCAACCATTGCTCTGAGCCTTGAAATTTGTTCTTGTTTGGTTTTGAATACATCATAACGATATTGACCAACACAACCAATTTTATAGCCGGCTTCCGTTAGTCGGGCATCAGCATTGTCAGCACGAAGATATAAGCGATATTCAGAACGCGATGTAAACATGCGATATGGCTCGTCAACACCCTTGGTTATGAGATCATCAACCATAACACCGATATATGCCTGACTGCGATCAATAGTAAACTCATTGCCTTTGTCGGTGGCGTTGAGAGCGGCGTTTATACCCGCCAATATTCCCTGTGCTGCGGCTTCTTCATAACCGGTTGTTCCATTGATTTGGCCGGCAAGATAAAGATTTGGTATTTTTTTAACCTGCAGGCAATGATCAAGTTCTTGCGGATCGACATAATCATATTCAATTGCATAGGCATATCGTATTATTTCTACATTTTCCAGTCCTTTTATGGTATGCAAAAATTCATCTTGAACATCGGCCGGAAGAGAGGTTGAAAGTCCATTCGGATAAACAACTTTGCTATTTAAACCTTCGGGTTCAAGAAAAATTTGATGACTGGTGCGGTCGGCAAATTTGACCAGTTTATCTTCAATACTCGGACAATATCTGGGGCCGACACCTTTAATCAATCCCGAAAAGAGGGCGCATTTTTCAAAATTATCACGAATTATCTTATGAGTTTTTTCGTTGGTATGAGTTATATAGCAGTTTATCTGGGGATTTGTGATTTCTTTGGTTAAATATGAAAATGGTTGAGGCGGATTGTCTCCTGACTGGACATCGAGTATATCCCAGTTTATTGAATCAGCGTTCAAGCGAGCTGGGGTGCCGGTTTTAAGGCGCCCTATTTTAATTCCTTTGGATTTTAAATACGGTGTTATACCTGTGCAAGAAACATCATTTATACGACCACCAACTGACGTTGTATGTCCAATAAACATAATTCCGTTAAGAAAAGTTCCGGTTGTTAAAATTATTGATTTTGCATGGATTTCTGTGTCGTCAGAAAGTTTAACACCAATGATTGAATCGTTGTTAAAAACAAGACCTTCAACAGCAGCTTCAAGGATTTCTAGACCTTTTTGTTCTTTAAGAGCATCAAGCATATATTTGCGATATAAATCCCGGTCAGCTTGAGCGCGGGGACCACGTACCGCAGGACCTTTTGACATATTAAGCATACGAAATTGTATTCCAGCCTTATCAATAACTCGACCCATAAGACCGTCAAGAGCATCAATTTCACGTACAAAATGCCCTTTACCCAAACCTCCAATGGCCGGATTGCAAGACATCTCACCAATGGTAGAGATTTTGTGAGTTATAAGCAAAGTTTGAGCGCCCATGCGAGCCGAAGCCGCGCAAGCTTCACAACCGGCGTGTCCTCCGCCGACAACTATGACGTCATATTGTTTTTGCATTTATATACCTTAGAACGAATTAAATTGTTTAGTATAGTTTTGTTGTTTTGGCAAGGTAAAAATTAACCTTTTTTATAGATGTTTTGTTTATCATACATAATAACCAAGGTTTGTGGAGAATAAAATGGCTATTTTTTGTATTACGGCTTTAATTTATTTTTTGATTTTAATAGCTTTAATTTGGATGTGGGTTGTTATTATTAAGCTATTTATAAATAAAGAATACAGGGAGTGTCCACCATATATTCCCAGCTTTGGAAAAGAAAAAAGAATTATTATTGAAAAAGTCAGTGATACACTTAAAAACAGCAAAAAACCTTTAACTATACTTGATCCCGGGTGCGGAACAGGGACTTTAGTGATAGATTTAGCAAAAAAATTTAGTGAACATCAATTTATCGGTATTGAGTGGAACAAGTTTTCGTATATGATTTGCCGTTTGAGGGCAAGGAAACTTAAAAACATTGATTTTGTATGTGATAATATGTTTAATCAGAATTTTGGAAAAGCGGACATCATTGTATGCTTTTTGATGGATCCCTTGATGAAAAGATTCGGTGAAAAAATACTGCATGACAATATAAAATCTCAAACCATATATTCAAATACTTTCAAAATACCGAATTTGCCATTGGTAGAGGAAATTAAGACCGGAAAAAAGATGTTATTTAAGAATGTATATGTATACAGGCTTTAAATACAGTGTTATTTTCCGATACAAAAACTTCCGAATATTTTATCTAAGATCTCATCTATTTCTATATGACCGGTGATTTTTCCGATATTACGAGCGGCGAGCCTTATATCTTCGGCGGCAAGTTCTATGGATTTATTTAGGTTAAATTGATCAAGGTCTTTAAATACATCGTTCAAAACTTCTCTATAACGTTGTCTGGTAATTAAAGCAGAAGAATTTTGAGTAAACTCTGAAGATATACGTTCATTAATAGCTGAAATAAGATTTTCAATTCCGTTTTTATGTTTGGCTGAAATAACAATGAATCCGGATTTTTTGTATTCAGAACACTGTTTCTCATTAAGCAAATCAGACTTATTTATAACATATATAATTTTTTTGGAGCAGGTTGAAGCAATATCATTAAATTGGTCGAAATTAGGATTTTTTCCATCAACCATTGCAAGTATAAGATCTGCATCTTTAGCTTTTTCATAAGCTATTTCTATGCCTTTTTTCTCAATAGTTTCTGTTGTATTTCTCAGTCCGGCTGTGTCAGTAAATACAACCGGATAACCATTTATATCCATATGAATATCTATAGCATCGCGGGTTGTGCCGGCAATGTCAGATACAATTACAGCCTCACGGTTGGCAAGTGTATTAAGCAAACTCGATTTTCCGGAATTCGGTTCACCGATAATTACAACTCTAAACCCGTCTTTTAGTCTTTCACCATAATTGCTTTGTGAAAGATGTGTTTTGATTGATTCTTTGACTTTAAATACAGTGTTTTCAAGATTTAAAACAATGTTTTGGGGTAACTCTTCATCAGGAAAATCAATATATGCTTCAATGTGAGACAAAACATTAACTAGTTCTGTACGCCAACCATCGTATAAATCTTTGAGTTCGCCATTCATTTGACGTAAAGCGTATTTTTGTTGTTCAGAAGTTTCAGCATCAATTAAATCAGCCAAACCTTCAGCTTCTGTCAAATCTATTTTGTTGTTGTAGAAAGCACGTTTTGAAAATTCTCCGGCTTCAGCCAGACGAAAATCTTTTATTTGTGACAGGTTGGAAAGTATAGATGATATTACAGCTTTTGATCCGTGGCAGCTTATTTCAACAATATCTTCTCCGGTAAAAGAATACGGAGCTTGAAAATATATGACAACAGCATGGTCAAGCGGGATATTATCAACTCCGTGGAGTTTTGAAAAATAAGCATGTCTCGGAATAACGTTTTTTGTGTCAATATCAGAAAGTTTTTTTAAGACCTCAAGAGCGTTTTTTCCGGAAATGCGAACGGTGGCAATGCCTGATTTTCCAAAAACGGTTGATAGGGCATAAATGGTTTTATTGTCCATATTAAAATTCCTTTTTATCAATGAAAATATTTATAAACCGTTTGATTTTTTATGCAAGATTAAATTACAAAATTTGACAAAATATTTGACTTGGTTATATTTTTATGCTATCTTGATGATAAATAAAAATTATTAATTTATTAAAAATGATATCATTATGGATTACATTAAAAAATCGTTTGTGCTCAAATCAATTAGCACAGTTCTCGCTGTTGTTTGCACTATCGTAATGTTTTACTGTACGAAAGTAGGGTTGTTTGATGGCGTTTATCCGCATTTTTACATGTTGGTAATAAGTTTTGTTGCTGCTGCGTTTGTAGCATTAACAACTATTTTGCCAAACTCCTGCACACTATTTAAAGCGACTTTACCCGTAGAAAAATTAGTGTTAATAACAACGACATTTGATATATTTTTTATATCTTTGTTGTTGTTTGGCATCGGGTTCTGGCAAGTATTGGCAATATTATTTATTTCTGTGGTATGGCATTGGTTCTTTATAAATATTCTAATGGTACCTGTGGTGCCTGTAACAGGGTTTAGCAATACTATAAATGATAAAGATCAAATTGCTGCCGGTTTATTTGTTTGTGTAGTGTTTTTGTGTTATGTTGCTATTATATTTTATGATGCAGAAACTGTCTATCAAAAAGAAGTAAATAATTTCTATGAGCAGCCTTTTCACAAAATTAATAAAGTAGAGTGTAATAATAACGCGTCTGGTGCCCGATATGTTTATACAGAGGGAGGGGAAAAGCTGGTTTTTACGAGTAATATATATACTTTTTACATTGAGGGAGGAAAAAAATTGACATTTTCAGATGGGCTCCTTGATGTTAGTGCCGGTGATTCCATAAGATACAGATTTATCAGTCATGATATAATATCTGTAAAATTGAAAGGAAATTTTTTATATGAAATAAAGAGTACAAGGTAGCGACTAATTTTACAATAATCCCCTCACTTTTGACGGTGAGGGGATTATTGTTTGATTTTTTATATGATGGTAAAAATGGCGTTTTTTTGACTCTGGAGAGTATTTTTATTTATTCTTAATACTTGTTTCATAAAATAATCAAAATTCCTCTGTACGGGCTTGTAACGGATTCAAATTTTTGTGGGGAAAAAATGAAAAAATTAGTAATTTGGGATTTTGACGGCGTGATTGCAGATACGGAAAAATTATGGCTTGAAACAAGACTGGAATTATTAAACAGAGATTTTGGTCTTAATTGGAGTTTTGATACCATAAATAAGTATTGCGGCGGAATGAGCGACAAGACCAAACGTGAAAATTTGGATAAATTAGGGATTGTTACAAGTGATGATTTTTGGCAAGAAGCACTTAAAATGGATATTGAAAAAATAAACCACGGCTTAAGACCTACTTACGGAATTATAAAAATATTAAAAAATAAATCTTTACTACAATGTGTGGCAACAGGCGGTGTTTTTAAGAAAACAATGTTAAAAATAAAATCAGCAAAGCTCGAAAAATATATTCCGATAGAATATTTGTTTACAGCAGATATGGTAAAAAAAGGAAAACCAGATCCTGATTTGTTTTTATTGGCTGCAGAAAAAATGGGAGTTAGTCCTAAAAATTGTGTTGTAATTGAAGATTCTATTGCAGGTATGACCGCAGGATTAAAGGCTGGAATGGAAGTTGTAGCTTTTTTGGGATGCAAAATGAATAATAATCAAAAATATATTGAAAAAGTTAAAAAACTCGGCATTAAAAACATCTTTTTTAGAATGAAGGATATTGAAAGTTTTTTGATTAAATAAAATAAATCCCCTTTGAGGAAAGGGGATTTTTAATTTTAGGAATTCATATTATTAAAGAAATCTTTATTGTCTTTGCTTTGTTTTAATTTATCAAGCAAAAATTCCATTCCGTCGGTCATTCCCATTTGCATTAATACACGGCGGAGAACCCACATTTTGGTTAATGTAGCTTTATCAACCAAAAGTTCTTCTTTTCTGGTGCCGGAACGTGTAATATCAATAGTCGGAAATAGACGTTTGTCAGTAAGTTTGCGATCAAGTATGATTTCGGAGTTACCTGTTCCTTTAAACTCTTCAAAAATTACTTCATCCATACGAGATCCGGTATCAATCAAAGCGGTAGCAATAATTGTTAAAGAACCACCTTCTTCAACATTACGTGCTGCACCTAAAATACGCTTTGGACGTTGTAAAGCGTTTGCATCTACACCACCGGTTAAAACTTTGCCTGATGAAGGAATAACCGTATTATATGCACGACCTAAACGAGTAATAGAATCAAGCAAAATAACGACATCTTTTTTGTTTTCAACTAATCGTTTAGCTTTTTCAATAACCATTTCAGCAACTTGAACGTGGCGTGTCGCCGGTTCATCAAAAGTTGATGATATAACTTCACCTTTAACCGAACGGGTCATATCTGTAACCTCTTCTGGGCGTTCATCAATCAACAAAACCATAAGATAAATTTCAGGGTGATTGGTAGAAATAGCATGAGCAATATTTTGCAACATAACGGTTTTACCAGTTCGGGGAGGGGCAACAATCAATCCGCGCTGACCTTTGCCTTGCGGAGATATTAAGTCAATTATTCTTGTTGTGTAATCTTTATCACCGCATATAACGTCAAAATCAAGTTTTTCAGTAGGGTATAAAGGTGTTAAATTATCAAAATTTATACGTAATTTGGATTTTTCGGGATCATCAAAATTAATACGATTGATTTTTGTAAGGGCAAAATAACGCTCATTTTCTTTCGGAGCTCTAATTTCACCTTCAATAGTATCACCGGTGCGAAGACCAAATTTTTTGACTTGAGCAGGAGATACATAAATATCATCTGGACCGGCAAGATAGTTGGATTGAGCAGAACGCAAAAAACCAAAACCGTCTTGCATAACTTCAATTGTGCCATCGCCGTAAATTATATTATCGTCAGAGGCGACTTTTTTCAAAATTGAAAACATTAAATCTTGTTTGCGCATAGATGATGCGTCTTCAATACCTAAAGCTTCTGCTTCTTCAAGCAGTTGAGCAGGAGATTTTTCTTTTAATTCTTTTAAATGCATGTTTACCTGTTTGGAAAAAAAATTAATAGGATTGTATTGGAAAATTTATAAGAAGTGTTAAATAACATGTGCTTTATATATCATTTTTTAAGCTATGTCAATGTTTGATTGTTAAGTCTTTTTTATCAACAGCGAGTATCACCCAAATATATATTTAAAAATGTTTTAGTAGTTTGTTGATTGATGCGTAAATTGGGGATTATTTTTTATACACCGAGTTATCCATATGTTGATAATATTGTTACAGAATTGTTTATAATTTTAAATGATTTTTAGGGACTCGTATAAAAAGAATAAGTGAAATTTTGTAAATAATTTTATTGAATAAAAAATCAAAAATATCTTTATTAAGATAATGCAAATATGTTTACAAAACTTATCAACTTGTTATTATCTTGGTATGAAAAAAACTAATTATCGGGATTAAAGTTGATGATTAGTCGGATTTTTGATTTTTATACACAGATGGTGTTGATAAATGAAATTAATTGCAGTTACAGGTTCGATTGGTTGCGGAAAAACAACAATAGCAAAAATAATAAGAGAACAGGGATATACCGTATTCGATGTTGATGCATGGGTGCGTAGAATGTATTTTCAAAAATCTTTTATTATGCAGATTGCAAAGATTTTTCCAGATGTTATGGAAAATGGATCTGTTAATAAAAGAATGCTCAGAAATATAGTTTTTAATGACAGTTCTAAATTGAAAAAACTTGAAAGTTTAACACATCCGTTTTTGCGCAAGTATTTGAAATATGTTATAAAAAAGAACAGTGGTTATGATGATTGTTTTTTTATAGACGTTGCTTTGTTGTATGAACTTGGACTTGATAAATATTGTAATTTTGTCGTAGTAGCGGATGTTGACTATGAAACACAAAAACAAAGAGTAATGAAAAGAGATAGTATTAAAGCTGAGGATTTCGATAAAATTAATAATGTGCAGATGAGTAACAAAATAAAAAAAGAAAAGGCTGATATAGTTATTGATACAGGAAAATCAATTAATTTGTTGAAGCTTGATGTAATAACTATGATTGACTATGTAAAAGGTTTTTGAGACGATGGTTAGAGAAATTGTTTTTGATACGGAAACAACAGGACTTTCTCCGGAAAAAGGCGATAGATTGGTTGAAATAGGAGCAGTTGAGCTTATTAATCATTTACCTACCGGAAAAACTTATCATCAATATATTAATCCTGAAAGAGATGTACCAGAAGAAGTTGTTGCGGTACATGGTTTGACTGAAGAATTTTTAAAAGATTATCCGGTATTTGCTGATGTGGCACAGGATTTTATAGATTTTGTTGGTGATGATGGAATTTTGGTAGCTCATAACGCACAATTTGATATAAATTTTATTAATTATGAGCTAAGAAAAACCGGCCGTGAAGAATATAATTATGATAGAGTTATTGATACCTTGGAAATAGCACGAAAAATGTTTCCAGGAGCTAAAAATAATCTGGATGCTTTATGTAAACGTTTTGGTGTTGATAACAGTAATCGTACCTTGCATGGGGCATTATTGGATGCTGATTTGTTAGCAAAGGTTTATCTGGAATTATTGGGCGGTGATGAGCCGTCAATGCTTGGTGATTCATTGCAAAAAAAATCAGAAAATAATAATGTTAAGAATTTTTCTGGTGATAGAGAATATCATGCACCAAGAATTTTTAAAATTAGTGATGAAGAAGAAAAAGCTCACCGTGAATTTTTAGAAGCAAAAGTAAAAGGATCTATTTGGTTGTCGGATGAATTAGCAAGCTCCGATGAGGGAAAATGATGATATGGTATCACCCATTCCAACCAAAGTTTTAGGGTGATCAATTAATATTGTAGGAACCGCTATAACATCGAATCCTTTATATTCACAAATTCCTTTAGTTAAAATACAACTATTTTTCAGGTGTAAACTTAAGTTGTAAAGCTCTTTGATTCCTATATCAGATACGGGCATACCGTAAGATTTTAAAATATCTTGGGGCTTTGAAAGTTGCCCATAAAAAGCTTTGCTTGCTGCAGAGGTTGCAGCTAAAATCATACCGTTACGGTTTTTGGCCGGCGAAAGAGAAAAGTTTTTATCTTGTATAGTTATATAAAGTCCAAACATATGAAGCTGAATTCGAGGACATTTTAGTTTTGTTTTTATTTTTAAGATTGCATCAAAAAGATTTGACGATGATGGATTTTGTCGGCATTTTTCAAGAAGTTTGTTTTGATTAAGTGCTTTTAGAATATCTATTGTTTCACGTTCGTTTACCCCCATAGAATCAACATTTGTAATTAAATATTGTGCAATCTGTTTGAGAACTTTTTGGTCTTGGGTTGAAGCGATTTCAAGGTGAACAATTGATTTAGGGCTTTGTTTTTTCCAGTTATGAATAATATTAACACTGTTTTTTATATGTTTAAGAGCGTGATTTTTTGAACTTAATGCTTGATATCCGGAAAGAATAAAATAATCAAACTTGTTGTTGTTAGTATAATCAATAAAATTTTTATCAATTACAAAATTAAACAACGGCGGGTCATAAGTAATGATAAAACGATTTGATTTAGGACATATAAATTCGTGTCCTTCTAAAGTTATTTTATCTCCTTTATTAAATTCAACAATCCAATGAATTGAAGATATTTTATCACGGTCGATTTTTGATGCTTGTTTAATGTTTCCTTTTTTATCAAAAGATAGCAAATTTTTACGGTTAAAGAACTGGCTTGCTTGAAGATTGCTTAAAGCGTTGCTGTGAACGATTATTTGTTTAATGTCTGTCAGGGATAAGGTATTGGCGATAATACCTCCTTGACCTCCAACCTGCATTTTTTTTACACCAAGATTTTTTAACATCCAATCAAACATTTCAGGTTGTTCTGCAATCCATTCTTCAGCAATACCATTTGTGAAACAACGAAAAACACCGCGCAATAAATCAAGAGGTGAATTTACAGAACAATGAACAATGTTTTTTAATTCTTTAAGTGAAGATTTTTGTTGTAAAAAAAGATTGGTAAAATCTTTTCCTGATAGTTTTACAACCGAATCTATACAACTGTTAAAAGCACAAGCAACACGCTTTATTTTTGACATTTTTGCAAGCGTGTCAGGTGCTTTTTGATAAAAATAATTCCAGATTTTATTCAACGATGTTTCGGGCATCTTCAACCTTCATTATTGATAGCGATGCGTTAATTATGTTTGATAGAGATTTATAAAAATCAAGATTGTTTTTGGTTTGTTCAAACCAATTTCTTAAATCATCATCAGACATTAGATTTTGGTTTTCCGATTTAGAAAGTTCATTTAGTGCCAAACTAAAATCATTGTTGTTTACGAATTGTTTAATCGGGAGCAATACTGTTAAAGGATTAAACTCATCTTTTTGTGGTTGATTACGATTTGAAATTTGAACATATTCACCAACTTTTGAAGAAAGACGTTGTTTCCAGTTTTGCTCTTGTTTTTGTGGTGTTAAATTATGTTCTATTTTGTTATAAATATTGTTGAAATTGTTAATAAGGGTGTTATTTGAAACAAACATTGAGTTACAATAAGAAGTAACAAATTCAATATCATGGCTTACGCTATCAATGTTTTGAGCTAAAATTTTTAGTCCTTCTGCCTCGTTTTTACAATTAATGCCCCGTAAAGTATTGTCGCGAATCATTATTGCTGATGTAAGTAATAATGCGCCGGTGTTAGAGGTTTGAGAAAGTTTTTTTGTGGTACTATGTATCTTGTTTATTTGATTTCCAAGATTGATTATTTGTTCATTAAGAGCAATAATTTGTTCGTTATCAGCTTTTGATTTTGTAAAATTGTCAAAATTTTGTTGGACTAAATCAGATTTTTCTGCGTTGGATTTAGTTATTAGCTCCAAAGTTGAAAGTTTGTTGTCAATGGCATCGATTTTGGCAGAATTGATTGTTGAAAGTTGGTTGTCGCTAATTTTTAGCCATTTGGTTAAATATTCAGGGTTTTGCCATAAAAAAATAGCAACCCCGACAATTGAAAATAGTACTATCAATTCTATAGTTCTGAACAAAATGGCAGACACCTTGCCGATTTTGTTAAGAAATGATGTTTTATTTTTTGCCATTGTTATTTCCTTTGTAAAAAATTTTTTATTGGTTTATATTATGAGCCAACAATGGTTAAAATTTTATCAAAAAAGAAAAAAGATGATAGTTCTGGGAATAGAAAGCAGTTGTGATGAAACAGCAGCGGCAATAGTTACAGATAAGAAGCAAATTTTATCTGATGTAGTGTTATCACAAGAAGAACATAAGGTTTTTGGAGGGGTAGTACCTGAAATTGCCGCAAGATCACATCTTGATCATATTGATGATATTATTGAACAAGCTTTTCAAAGGGCAAAAATTAAACCGGATGAAATAGACGCAGTAGCGGCGGCATCCGGTCCAGGGTTGATCGGTGGTGTCGTGGTCGGAGTTATGGCGGCAAAAGCTCTCTCTTTGGGATTGAACAAACCGTTTGTTGCGGTTAATCACCTGGAAGGTCATGCGCTTGTTTCGCGCTTGACTAATGATGTTGAATATCCGTACCTTTTGCTTTTGGTATCGGGTGGGCATTGTCAAATTTTGGTAGTTAAAAATGTAGGCGATTATGAGCGTTTGGGTACAACGATAGATGATGCCGCAGGAGAAGCTTTTGATAAAGTTGCAAAAATGCTGAAGCTCGGTTATCCCGGTGGTCCGATGATTGAAAAAATGGCGGCAATAGGAGACGAAAACCGTTTTAGTCTACCACATCCGTTGCGTGGTTCTGGTGATTTAAATTTGTCTTTTTCCGGGTTGAAAACGGCAGTCAGAAAAATTATCGAATCGTATGGAAACGGAAATATTGAAGAAACCGTTTTACCGAGAAAAGATGTGGCGGATATTTGTGCGTGTTTTCAAAAAACAGCTTGTGAGTGTTTGCTTGATAAGCTTTTGTTGGCAACAGACTATTTTAAGGAACATTATCCTTCTGGCAGGCATATTGTTGTTGCGGGAGGAGTTGCGGCAAATCTGTATTTGCGTAGCAGATTGGAAGAATTAGCAAAAAACAAAGGGCTTGTTTTTGCTGCGCCGCCAATCAGGCTTTGTACTGATAACGGAGTTATGATTGCCTGGGCAGGTTTGGAACGTTTTCAAAAAGGTTATGTTGATGAATTGGATTTTAAACCCAGACCAAGATGGCCGTTAGATATTGATGCACCGAAGGCTGCCGGAGCAGGAGGTGTTAAAGCATGAGAAAAAAGTCGGAAATTTTGGAAATTATGCAGATTTTTGCTGATGCGAATCCGGCACCGAAAAGTGAGCTTGAATATACAAACGCTTATACTCTCTTG
>JAEEYV010000044.1 GCA_016288295.1 Alphaproteobacteria bacterium | reverse complement strand
TTTCATATACGTATTTTATGATATGTGTATAGTGTTGCGAGGAGAATCGGGATGACAGAAAGCAAAACACCGAATACAAATAATAAAAGTATAAGCTGGAAAAAGGTATGGCATAAGTTTGTCAGCGTGGGGTGTGGTGTGGCAACGGTTATAATGTGGTTTATTACCGGAATTATGAAGGTATTTAATTTTTGCTTGGAGATAATCCTGATTTTATGCGGTCAGATAAAGGTGGTCAGCAAGGTAGATGATGATAAATGAAAGAAAAGCCCGATGAAAATCGGGCTTTTTTGTTTGGTGTCAGAAAGATTCTAATTGATTTTTAATTATTGATAACTTATGATTTTTCTAATATTTAACCCATATAGAGAAATACAATGCCTATAGCGGACTATATTAACGAAATTAACAAAAGATATAAAACCGGAATATCGCGGGAACATTCATATCGCGGAGACTTACAAACCTTAATAGAAAAGCTCGTAACAGGCATTATTGCGACTAATGAGCCTGCTCGTATCTCGTGTGGAGCACCTGATTATGTTATTACCAAAAATAATATTCCACTTGGATATATTGAAGCTAAAGACCTTGATGATGATTTAGATAATAAAAATCATAAAGAGCAATTTGACCGTTATCGTAACAGTTTAAACAATCTTATTATTACGAACTATCTTGAATTTCGTTTTTATCGGGATGGAGAAAAAGTTACAACAGTTCGTATCGGTCATATAGAAAACGGCAAAGTTGTCGCCAATACAGAGCGTTTTCAAGAATTTAATGACTTAATTGTTAATTTCTGTGCTTATAGAGGACAGACAATACATTCTGCTTCAAAGTTGGCTAAAATGATGGCAGGAAAAGCCAGATTGTTGGCTGATGTTATAAAAAATGCCTTAAATAGTAATGATAACAGTTATGATAACCGAACCCTTCAAGACCAAATGACTGCATTTCAAAAGATATTGATTAGTGATATATCTAAAGAAGAATTTGCAGATGTTTACGCACAAACTATTGCCTATGGTATGTTCGCCGGACGTTTGAATGATACATCATTAGAAAATTTTTCCAGACAAGAGGCTTGTGAGTGTATACCGAAGTCTAATCCTTTTTTGCGAAATCTATTCAGTTATATCGCAGGTCCGACACTTGATGACCGTATTAAATGGATTGTTGACGATTTAGCCGATGTTTTTGTTGCTGTTAATTTGCACGATATTTTGAAAGATTTTGGTAAAGCAACCAAAACGCAAGACCCGATAATTCACTTTTATGAAACCTTTTTGAGCGAATATGACCCGAAGCTTCGTAAATCTCGCGGAGTTTGGTACACACCGCAACCGGTAGTTAATTTTATTGTCCGTGCGGTTGATGATATATTAAAGCAAGAATTTGGTTTGGCTGATGGATTAGCAGATACATCAAAAACAAAAATTACTCTCCGAAATGAAAGTAAGGATAAATTTAAAAAAGAAGGAAAAGAAGTACATCGTGTTCAAATATTAGACCCTGCCACCGGAACCGGAACATTTTTAGCCGAAGTTATTCGCCAAATTCATGAGAAATTTATACCAATGCAGGGAATGTGGTCAAGCTATGTAGAACAACATTTACTACCGAGATTACATGGTTTTGAGATTTTAATGGCATCTTATGCCATGGCACATTTGAAGCTAGATTTGATTTTGAAAGAAACCGGTTATCAGGCAATAAATAATGAACGCCTAAAAATTTATTTAACCAATAGCTTGGAAGAACCTCATCCGGATAGTGGAACCTTGTTTGCTAGTTGGTTATCACAAGAAGCAAGTGAAGCCAATGAAGTTAAACGAGACGTTCCGGTAATGGTTGTATTGGGAAATCCTCCGTATAGCGTAAGCAGTTCCAATAAAGGGGAATGGATAACAGAATTATGTAAAGTATATAAAGAAGGTCTGAAGGAACGTAACATTCAACCCTTGTCTGACGATTACATTAAGTTTATCAGATACGGACAACACTTCATTGATAAAAATAAAGAAGGTATTCTTGCTTATATTTCTAATAATAGTTTTATAGATGGTATAATTCATCGTCAAATGCGCAAATCACTATTGGAAACTTTTGATAAAATTTATATTATTGATTTACACGGAAATTCAAGGAAAAATGAAGTCTGTCCTGATGGCTCGAAGGATGAGAATGTTTTTGATATTCAGCAGGGTGTTTCTATCAACCTATTTATCAAAAACAATAAAAAGAAAAAAGGACAATTAGCAGAGGTTTATCATTATGACCTTTATGGCAAAAGAGAAAACAAATATAATTTTTTAACAGAACAAAACCTAGATAGTATTAAATTCAATTTACTCAAGTGCGAAAAAAACAATTATTTCTTTGTGCCCAAAGATTTTAATGCTCAGTCAGATTATGATAAAGGTTTTAAGATTGATGAACTGTTTATACTTAATGCAAGTGGTATAAAGACACAACGTGATGACGCCTCTATTACTTTCAATGAAAATGAAGCAAACATTTTAAGAGATGACTTCATCAATATGACAAGAGAAGAATTAGTTAATAAATATGGTTTCAAAGATGTTAGAGACTGGAATATAGCACTTGCTCAGAAAGATATTAGAAATAATCCAATAATATGTAAAAGATTGTTATACAGACCATTTGATATAAGAACTATTAACTATACTGGTATTACAAAAGGTGTAATGGGTTATCCTAGATATAATGTGATGAAACACTTTATACTAGGCAAAAATGTGGGCTTAATAATATCAAGAATGGTACTAGGTGGTTGGAAATGGAATGACATACAGATTACAGATAGTATTGCAGATTTAGGCGTAATGGCAAGTAGAGTAAGCAATACAGCACCTATATTTCCACTATATTTGTATAATGATGACACAACCCAAAAATCATTTTTTGGCGCAAGTCGTAAACCAAACTTAAATATGGATATTATACGCATTATTGAAAAACAACTAGGACTAGTATTTACACCTGAAAAACAAAAAACAGAAAACACTTTTGCGCCAATAGATGTTTTAGATTATATTTATGCGGTTTTGCATTCACCAAAGTATCGTGAAACCTATAAAGAATTTTTGAAAATTGATTTTCCACGTGTTCCTTACCCGACAGATAAAGCAAAATTCTGGAAATTGGTTGATTTAGGTTCACAAATCCGCGAAATCCATCTACTTGAGAGCGATAAACTGAATACATTAGCCATCGGCTATCCGGTAAGCGGCGATAACATTGTAACAAAACTGTTTTTTGCGGAAGGTAAAGTATATATCAACGATACGCAATATTTTGATAACGTTCCGGAAGTTGCATGGAATTTTTATATCGGTGGTTATCAACCGGCACAAAAATGGCTCAAAGACCGCAAAGACAAGGAACTTTCTTATGATGATATCAAACATTATGTAAAAATTATCAATGCTCTATACCTAACCAACCAACTTATGCAAAAAATTGACGAGGTGGACGTTGCATAATAAATTTATGAAGAATAGCTAATATGAGGAATTTCTATGGAACAAAATAAAAATAACTTTTTATCTGATAATTTATGTATTCATTTTGATACAAATGAACATAAAATTCCTATTGATGTATTTGTAGCGGCAGTTAATTCAGTTCACAATATATCAAAAGAAATTAGTCAAAAACTATTTGATAATAATATAAAAGCTGAAATTTATATAATTCCTGCAGAAAAGGGAGGATTTATTGAATGGTTAAATTATCTATTAATCAATCATCCTGCAGAAATTATTATTGGAAAATTTGGTGCTGATTTTATTTTGAAGAGAATAAGTGATAAAGATTTAGAAAATTGGGGAAAAGAAATTTTAGGAATAGCTTGGGATGAATGTGTTAGAGAGTTAAAAAAAATAAAAGAAAATTCAGAAAATTTTGCATTGAATACAGAAATAGCTTTTAAACTTTATTTGTATGCGATTACAAGATTTTTGTTTTATGATACTGCAAAATTAAAGCAATGGAATATCAATCCTCAAGATTTTCCAGCGGCATTTATCGCAAAAAATCAATTTTATGAAACATGCCTTCAACCAAATAATGGAATTAAAGGAATTGGTTACACGAGAAATCATTCATTTCCAGTTAAAAGGAATGAATTTACGTCATATATGGCAAAAGTGCATGTAGATGACGAAGTTTACTATAAGTTACAAAAGGTTGTAATAACAAATCCTACAATAGTAGATAGTGATGATCCTTGGATTGGAAAAATTATTACCCAAAATAAAAAAATAAAATTCAATATGGATGATACATACTTTAAAAAATTAGTAATGGGTGGATTATGTCCTATAAAATCAACAAATCAAGATGATGAAATGATAGCTTATTTTGAATATAGAACAATTCATTATGAGGATATGAAAACAAAACGGATTATTTCAGCAAAAAAAGTATATCAATACAATGATAAAATATTTGAGAAAATTCCGGATACACTACATTTTGATTTTAATTATGATGTTTCAAATATAGATCAGCCGAATTTGTTTAATGAGGATATTTCAAATTAAGCCGCTGGCATTGTTTGCGCCTGCTTAATCATCATATCAAAGATTTGTTAGGGTTGGCTTATTCGGTGTATAATTTTTGAACTAGATTAAACGTTTGAAAAGATTAAAGTAAAATCCCTCATATCCTTGGTAGGCGTTTGTGGTGGTGGAAGTAGCGATAAGTCAGGAAAATGTAGAACATAAGCAAGAAGATTCCGCAAATCAGCAGGATTTTGTGGGTTTGGCGGTTGTTCAGCGTATGGGTGATTTTGTTGACGCCGACCGCTGAGCCGACAACCTTGTATTGATCATATTCGTGCTCGCTGAAAAGGTTGACAGCGATGGTGTCTCCGGGGTTTAAAAAACTAAATTTGATGATGGCCGAATTGTCTCCGGGCTCAAGTTTGGCGTCAACGTCAGGCGAGGTTTGGTGAGTATCAATTTCGTAATGAAGGACTTTTACTTGCGGCGGAAAAGGAATCCGAATCGGGTCGTGTCCTTTGGGGGAGACATCGTCTCCGGAGAGCGCCGCCTCGCCGTTGTTGCTCAATGTTACCGTTGATTTGTAAATATTGTGGTAGTTTATGCCGTTAATATGAATGTGCAACGGCATGTCCGGAGGACTTGAGATGATTTTGTCGGTCGATGAGGAATATTCAAGTATAGGGCGCGAAATATAAAATTGATAATAGCCGATTATCAATGCCAAAATGGCGAGCATAAATTCCATGCTGCTGCTGATTAAAAAACTCCAAAGACGGTTGATGAATGTGGGCGAACAATGGGAATTTTTGAATTTTTTATGATGACGTTTGCGCATTTTTTCTCCTTAAGCGGAGATATAAGCATGGTTTTGAAAAAAATAAAGGTGCGAAACAAAAAAGCTTGTTTCTGCAGATGCGGAAACAAGCTTTTTGTTTTTTGGAGTAAGAATTTTTTTTAATAGCAGTTGATGAACTTGGTCAACAGACGTACACCCCAACCGGTCGCGCCTTTCGGGGTAAGGGGGTGGCCTTTGTCATCACGGTCAACACCGGCAATGTCCAAGTGAGCCCAACAGTTCTCAGGTTTTACAAAACGTTGTAAAAAACACGCCGCAGTAATGCCACCGCCGTTGGCAGGGCCACAGTTTTTCATGTCGGCAATGTCGGAGTCAATCAGTTTGTCATATTCTTTGGTTACCGGCAGGCGCCAGAGCTTTTCGCCGCTTTCCATACTTTTGGCATAAAGCTCGTTGGCAAGAATATCGTTGTTGCTGAACAGGCCGGCATATTCAAAACCAAAGGTGCGCATGGTCGAGCCGGTCAAGGTGGCAACGTCTATCAAAATTTGGGATTTATATTTTTGTTGCAGATACCAGAGGCAATCGCCCAAAACCAAACGTCCCTCGGCATCGGTGTTGATAATCTCAACCGTTTGACCTGACATTGAAGATACAATGTCGCCGGGGCGAGAAGCGTGTCCTGATGGCATATTTTCAACCAAGCCTACTATGCCGGTTATGTTCTGTTTGACTTTGCAAAGAGCGGCAGCCTTTAAGGTGGCGACAACAACAGCGGCGCCGGTCATATCGCCTTTCATATCGCCCATGCCGTTTGAGGGTTTAAGCGAAATACCTCCGGAGTCAAAGGTTACGCCTTTACCGATGAGCCCGAGTTCGGGTTTTGATGATTTTGGAGCGCCTTGCCAACGAATAACGGCAACACGCGGCGAATTGTGCGAGCCTTGGGATACGGATAACAGCATATTCATACCTTGAGCGCGAATCTCTTTTTCTTCCAAAATCTTGACTTTTAAGCCCAAGTATTCAAGACGTTTGATGTCGGCGGCAAAAACCTCGGGTGTCAGATAGTTGGCAGGCTCGTTGCAGAGATCGCGGGCATAACGCACGGCGTTGGCAACAGAGCGCAGGTTGTTATAGTCTTTGGCAGAAATTTTCTCTTTGGCAGATACAAATTCAACAGTTTCAAGTTTTGGAAAATCTTCGGCTTTTTTGGTGGTAAAATATTTATCAAAGCGGTAAGAGGCGAGCTCAATACCAAAAGCAACGTGGCAGGCAATCGTGCTTGCTGATAGTTTGTTTTTGGTGGCGAGGTCAATGCAGATTGATACTTTTTGAAAATTGCGAATGTGCTTGTAGAGTTTGCCGCCCAAGGTCTGAAGATCCAATTGGGTGGGGAATTGTCCGGCTCCAAAAAGAATAGTGTGAGTTTTGCCGTCGCAAACAGAGGCGGTTGAGGCTAATGAGCCGTCAAAACTTGAGTTTTTGGCGGCTGATTTTAAGGCCTTTAGGGTTTCATGGTCACAAAAATTGTCGCATTCAAATGATGCAGATGATGCTAAAATGACTTTTGTTAGGTTTTTAGACGTTGATTTTGTTTGATTAAATATAAATTCCACGGCTTTTCTCCCCATTAAAATTTAATTGGCTTATTGTAATGACAAAAATATTAAATAAAAGTTTAGACATTTATAAAATTATGGAGTATACTTGGACAAAATCGAAAAGGAGGACATTGTGGGTAAAGTAAGAAATAGTCGGTACGATGCCAGACGTGATAGAGAATATGCGCAAAAAGTTTTAAGCGATGCAAGTTATGCTTTGCAAGTTCTTCCGAAAGGTAGAAATAAGGAAAAATTGCTGAAATTTTTGCGTTTGTATCTTATTAATAATAACTGTCAAGTGAGTATAACTCCTGAAAGTCCAATTACTCCCGCTCACAAATTTTTGATAAGAGATGATTGTAACGGAAATATTTCCGGCATTGATACTAATTTTATGTCGCCGGAATATCTGGAAATTACGCGGCAAGATGGCGAAAATTGCAAACGTAAAATGTATAAAGTTCCGGAATATGAAGTAGCATTGCAGGATTCTGTGTATGGTCGCGAGATGAAAGGTTTTAAGAGTTACGAAGCGGTAGAATATCAGTTATTGGTTAATTTGATTAATGAGGGGATTACGCCCGATGTTATTAGAAAAATGAATATTACCGATTTCAGAGATTTTGTGAAGGAATATTGTTATGATGCTTTTGTAAAATATCGGGAACAGGAAGGTTTTGTAAAAGTGTTTATTCGCAGTAACGAAAACAGCTTTGGTGATTTGTTGATAGATAACGGTGTACACCCAATATATGTAGAAAAATTGATTGAAAATATGAAAACCAAGGGGTGTGCGGATAGTTTTGAACTTGAGTTTAAAGGACAAGTAATTACAGGTCCGGGATTTGATATTGATCATAAAAATCCGGTATATTGCCCCAATAATATTATGGCTTATCCTGATGTAAACGAGCCATATTCGCTTGCGGTGGTGGAAAAATGTACACATAGGTTGAAGCATCAGCTCGAACGTAGGGTTGCATTGGGAGATGGTATGTTTGGTTATGAAAAAATACAATGGCCGAAGTCTTGTGTTGCTGTACTCGATTTTGAACATTATTTGGTATATGATTTTAGTAATCCGGATAGAAAAATTATGCCGCGTATGCCACTGGCTAATAATTTGATACATTTAAATCGAATAGAAACATTTGTGCAGAATCTGGATTTATCAAAAGAAAATAAACGTTCTCGTGGATGTGGAAATCGTAAAAATGATGGGCGACAATAAATATGTCTAATATTTATCAGGTAAATGATAAAAATATGCAACAAGCTGCCGAAACGATAAAAAACGGTGGTTTGGTGGCCTTTCCGACCGAAACGGTTTATGGATTGGGAGCAAATGTTTATGATGCAAAGGCAGTAGCAAGCATTTTTGAAGCTAAAGGACGTCCTACTTTTAATCCACTGATTTCTCATATTGCAGATGTGGAATTTTTGAAAGAGTATGTGGAAACGGATGAGCGTGCGTTGGCGTTGGCAAAAAGATTTTGGCCGGGGCCATTTACAATGGTGTTAAAACGAAAAGAACATAATACGGCAATTGATTTGGCTTGTGCAGGTTTGCCGACGGCAACAGTCAGAATGCCTAACCACGCCGTGGCCTTGGATTTAATACGTTTGAGCGGGGTGCCGATTGTGGCTCCGTCAGCGAATCGTTCACAGACCATTAGTCCAACAACAGCAGAACATGTAGCAGAAAGTCTTGGCGATAAGGTTGATATGATTTTAGACGGTGGAAAATGCGAAGTCGGAGTGGAGTCTACAATTGTTGATGTGACGGGAAAAGATGTTTTTTTGTTGCGAGCCGGGGGGGTAGCAAAAGAAGATATCGAAGACTTTTTGCAAGAAAAAGTTTTTGTTTCGCACGGTGATCCTAATAAACCGAGTTCTCCGGGGCAAATGTTGCGCCATTATGCGCCGAAACATCATTTTAGGATAAATGTAGAGCAACCTGATGATGGAGAGTTCTATATCGGATTTGGAAAATGCAATTATACTGATTTGAATCTTAGTTCGGATGGAGATTTGCATGAAGCGGCAGCCAATTTATTTGCATATATGAGATTGGCAGATAATATGGCCGGTGAAAAGGGAATTGCAATTGCTCCGATACCTGAAGAAGGTTTAGGATTGGCAATTAATGATCGGATAAGACGTGCTTCATATGCAAAATAAAAAAGCACCGTAAGGTGCTTTTTATTATCGCTCATTAGTTTTGCCGCTCGATGTTTTGATTTTTTCGGTAGTTGCTATGGTCTTGGGCTCCGTTTTCTTTTTGATATTGGTTGTGCCGCAATCATATTTGCGGGTACCGGTAGTTCTGGTAGTGGCTGTTCTTTTGCGCTTTGTGGCAGTCCGAGCGGGTTGAGGTTGAATGGTTTGCTTAATATCTTCAACGCTAATATCAGGGGTTTGGATATTAATTGTAAGATTAGGAGTTGTAATTTGGTTTTGAATTTCAAATGTTTGTGCTATTTGAGCATCCAAATTGCCTTCATTAATGGCTGCAATGCAGTGCTGAGCTTCTTCCTGAATGAGTTCATCAAAAATCTCTTTCATCTGTGGATCTTTTTGATAGATAATTTCAAATGTGTTCTCAATTGTGTCAAGCATATGAAGTTTGTCTGCCGGTTTGTACTCTAGGAGGCGTTGCAGAAAGCTCGGGCGACCTTCTTCAAATTCAAAACATTGAGGTTCCAACTCATCAAAACCGCGAACTTCATCCTCTTCATCCTCATAATCGCTATTTTTTTTGCCATTGACGAGTCTGATAAACTTGAACTTTTTGAAAAAGCGATTTCCTTTCTTGTTGCGGTAAAGAGAAAGCCCAAACTGATACATATAGTTTTTGAGAGCTTCTTCAAGGATTTCGGGTTTTGATAACAAGTCCTCGCTTTCAAGGCTGAAAGTTTCTCCTTGGTCGTTACGAAGCGATATTAGCTGTTGGTATAGAGCTAACAGTTTATCAAGTTTTTGTTTGATTTCTTCGTTTTTCATATTAATTGCTCCCATAATTATGGGGCAGTATAACACATTAAAAAATAAATTTAAAGAAATTTTGCATGAAAAAAAAGCTCCGTTGTTTACGGAGCTTTTAGAAAAGAATAATTCAGTTTATTTTTTGCAGCAAGGGCAAAAACGGCAACCGACACCGGCAAGAATTCCGGCAACGGCAGGAACAACTAAGAACAACCACAGTTGTTTTAATGCAACTCCGCCGACAAATACGGCCGGACCAAAGCTGCGGGCTGGGTTGACTGATACACCGGTAATTTGTAGACCTAAGATATGTAAAACAACCAAGGTTAAGCCAATGACAACACCGGCAATTTTGAGTTCGGCAGCGGTGGTGTGTAAGATTACCTTTACGAAGATAAAGGTAGCAATAAATTCAAAAAGTAATGCTGGTAAAAGACTGTATTCGTCAGCATAACCTGCACCCCAACCGTTTTGACCAAGGCCGTCAATTGCAATATCAAAACCAGATGAACGACCGCTTGCCATAATGATTAAAACAGCTGCGGCAATGGTGGCACCAATAAATTGAGAAACAATATACCCAGCCGCATCTTTACCAGACATGCGACCGGCACTGTATACACCGAGGGTTACAGCTGGGTTAACATGAGCGCCGGAAACCGGGCCAATAGCATAGGCCATAGCCATAACGGCCAGACCAAAGGCAAATGCTATACCGATGTTTCCAACGGTGGGGCCGGAAAAGATAACAGTTCCGCAACCGATGAAAACAAGTACAAATGTGCCAAATAATTCGGCAATATATTTTTTCATAGACTAGTCCTCCAAATTGTTATAACAGCTTGATTATATTAGTATTTGTGATTAATTAAACAAAAAATAGGGGGTTCTGCACATTTTTTGCTTGTGTAATTACAAAAAAAGATATACATACCTACTAGAATGTATGTTTAATAAAGAGGTAGTTTTAAGGTGCGTAAAACCAGAGAAGAAACCGAGAATACGAGAATGCGGATAATGAGAGCTGCACTTGATTGTTTTTATGAGAGAGGTTTTTCAAGGACATCGTTTGATGATATTGCAAAACGTATTAATATGACAAAAGGTGCGGTGTATTGGCATTTTAAGGACAAAGGTGAACTTTTGGCAGCGTTGATACAACATCATATAAAAAATCAGTTTGAACCAATAAAAACAAAATCAGGAGTTCCTAATGATTTGCAAGGTCTGCGAGATTTGTTTGTAAGAGAAATAGAATATATTGAAAGCAATTCTGATTTGCAAAAGTTTATATTTTTTGTTATGGCTCAGGTGGAATGGTCTGATGCTGTGTTTAATAAAGTGGTTGAGAAATTGGGAGATATAAGAGTTTTGGGGTTGGATATTGTGCAAAAAGCCTTGACCTCAGCGCAAAAAAGTGGACAATTATGCTCTGGTATTGATGTAAATGACTCGGCGTTGGTAATTATGGGTTTGTGGCGCGGAGCTTTGTACTATTATGTCGCGAATAAAAAATCGCCGAAAGTAAAACTCGGTAAAAGTTTTTTGTATGGATTGGATATGATATTAAACCAACTAAGGAAGGAAATTTAAGATGGTAATGGGGAAAATGGACAGCAATAAGATTATATGGCGTGTTGTCGGCGTGCTTGTTTGTATAGGAATCGGTTGGTTTTTAAAATCTCGTCTTACTCCTAATATGGCGGCAATGATGGCCGGTGCCGGTGGTGATCCGTTTGTTGTGTTTGAAACGGTTGCTGAAGAGGACGTTACTCCGTATAGCAGTGTAATCGGCCATGTTGAGGCGATTAATTCAGTTAATTTGCAACCTCAAGTCAGTGGTTATTTGGAAGAAGTAAAGTTTGATGAGGGGTCTGAGGTGAATGAAGGTGACGTTTTGTTTGTGATTGAAAAACAACGTTATCAGGCGACGGCAGACTTGCGTAAAGCAGAACTTGATGCAGCAAAAGCGAGTTTAACAAAAATTGAAAAAGATTATCGTCGTCAAAAATCACTTAATCAGCAAAAATATGCTTCAGAAGCAAGACTTGACGAGGCTTATTCTAATTTGTTGAGAGCCCAAGCAGCAGTTAAGCAGGCTGAAGCTAATTATAATTTGGCAAAAATTGATTTGGAACATGCGGAGATTAAAGCTCCGTTTTCAGGCAAAATCGGTAAGGCCAAAGTTACAGAAGGAAATTTTGTTAGTTCAGCTACCGGTGTTTTGGCGTCAATTGTACAAATGAATCCGGTAAGAGTTACTTTTTCAATGACAGACAAAGAAATCACTAATGTCTTGCAGAGCGGAATGCGTAATGAACATGTGAGCGCAAGAATCGAATTACCAAACGGCAAAGTTGTAAGAATGGACTCTATAAATGAGTTTATGGATAACTCAATTGATACAAACACGGCAACAATAGCGGTATATGCGGAGTTTATGAATGATGATGAGTTGCTTATTCCGGGGAGCTATGTAAATATGAAGATTGATGCCGGTAAAGCACAAAAGGCTATCACGGTTTCGCAATCAGCGATAGGTCAAGATGCAGATGGTAATTATGTGATGTTGGTTAATAAGGATAATGTTGTTGAGCAACGTCGTGTCGCTTTGGGGGAAGCGGCGGGTTCACGTCAGATAGTAACCGGCGGACTTGAGGTAGGTGATAATGTAATTATTCAAGGTTTGCAAAAAGTTGCCGATGGCAAAAAAGTGAGAGCTGAAAATATTAAGGTGGAGGAATAACAGTCAATGTTTTCAAGAATCTTTATTGAACGTCCACGTTTTGCGATGGTTATTTCCATCGTGTTAACATTGGCTGGTGTAATCTCGCTTTTTTCGCTACCGATTTCGTTATATCCAGAAGTTACACCACCAACGATTATGGTGTCCGCGGCTTATCCGGGAGCAAGTGCTGAAGTAGTGGCTAATACCGTCGGTATTCCTCTGGAAGAGGCTATTAATGGTGTTGAGGATATGCTGTATATGGATTCAACTTCGGATTCTTCGGGAGGATATCGTCTTACGGTTACGTTCAAAGTCGGTGTTGACCCTGATTTGGCACAGGTAAAAACTCAGAATCGTGTACAACAGGCATTGTCAAAATTGCCGTCAGACGTGCAACAGCAAGGCGTAACGGTGTTTAGGCGATCAACCGATATTTTGGGATTTTTAGTGGCTCGCTCTCCTAATGGCAGTATGAGTGCTTTGCAATTGAGTGACTATGTGCAAAACAACATTAAGAAAAACCTGATCAAAGTTAATGGCGTGGGAGAAGTGAATGTTTATGCTCCGCCGTTAAGTATGCGCGTTTGGTTGGATGCCGATAAAATTACGGCATTGAATTTGCCAATCTCGTCAATCGCGGCAGCAATCAGAGGGCAAAATGTACAGCCATCTTTGGGTAAGGTCGGAGCGATGCCGGGGGACGGAACTCAACAGACAGTGTACACTTTGCAAACCACGGGTCGTTTGAATGAGGTTAAAGATTTTGAAAATATTATTGTTCGTACCAATGAAGAAGGTGGTCTTGTCAGGCTGAAAGATGTGGCAAGAGTTGAAGTTGGCGAAGAACGGTATTTTGCAAGAGCTGAATTTGACGGTGCTCCATCAATTGCTGTTGCCGTAAACCTGCTGTCAGGTGCTAATGCGATTGAGGCAATGAACAATTTAAAAACCGAAATGAAGCGTTTGAAGGCGATGTATCCGAAGGATTTTGAACTTAACATTGCTTATGATGCGACAGAATACATAAAGACTTCTATTGAAGAAGTTGTAATGACTCTAGTACTTACTTTTCTGTTGGTAGTTCTTGTTTGCTATATCTTTTTACAGGATTGGCGTTCAACATTGGTGCCTTCAGTTACAATTCCGGTATCAATCTTTGCGACTTTTGCTGTTTTGATGGCAATGGGGTTCAGTCTTAATATTTTAACATTGTTCGGTTTGGTGCTGGCTATCGGATTGGTGGTTGATGATGCAATTGTGGTGGTAGAGCGTGTTTTGTTTTTGATGGAATCGGAAAAATTATCACCTAAAGAAGCAACAATCAAAGCTATGGAGCAAGTATCGGGAGCTGTTATTGCAACAACATTGGTATTGTTAGCGATTTTTGTGCCGATTGCTTTCATGGGAGGTATTACCGGGCGTATTTATCAGCAATTTGCGGTGGCAATATCGGCATCAGTCTCTTTTTCGTCTTTGAATGCATTAACATTGTCGCCAGCACTGTGTGCCACAATATTACGTCCGCTTAAACCAAAGACAAGCGGTCCGTTGTTTTGGTTTGGTAAAGTTTTGGAAAAAATGCGTAACAGATATTTGAGCATTGCTTCAATAGGAGGGCGCAGTATAAGCGCAATTGCTGTAATTTTCGGGATTATTGTTTTAGTAATTTGCGGAATTATGAAAATCAGTCAAACCAGTTTTATTCCTAATGAGGATCAAGGTATTTTTATGGTTGATATTCAATTGCCTGAAGGTGCGTCACGCGAAAGAACAGAAAAAGTTGTTGAGCGTGTGGCAAAACATATCAAAGGTACTAAAGGGGTTCATCATGTGATGGATATCGCCGGTGTCAGTATGATTGGTGGTGATGGCGAAAATGTTGCGTTTATGGCGGTTATTTTGGAGCCTTGGAGCAAACGTAAGAGTAAGGAATTGCTATCTACCAATATATTGAACAAAGTAAATGCTGAAATTGCGGCAATGACACCGGAAGCAAAAATCAATATGTTTGAAATGCCAGCAATTATGGGACTTGGTAATACAAATGGTATGGATTTTCGATTGCAGGAGTTGGATAGCAGTAATCCGCAGGCATTGGATCGTGTGTTAAAGTTGTTGTTGGCCAAAATGAATACATCGCCGTTTTTGATGTATGCCTTCTCAACATATAATGCTGAAACCCCGCAGATTTTTGTCGATGTAAACCGTGAAAAAGCAGAAGCAAGCAAGACCTCGGTCGGCAGTATATATAGTGCATTGGGACAGTATCTCGGGTCGTCATATATAAACGATGTAAATTTCGGTACACAAGTTAACAAGGTGGTGCTGCAATCGGATTGGAAATTCCGTAAGGATATTGATAGTATTAATAATTTGTATGTTCAAAATAATGAAGGAAAAATGGTGCCGTTAGGTGGTATGATTGGTCTGCGCAAGGTTTTGGGGCCACGAGCGGTAAGCCGTTATAATCAGTATCCGACAGCATCAATTACGGCAATTGCTCGTCCGGGAGTGAGCAGTGGTGAGGCAATGGCCGGATTGGAAAAATTGGCTCAGGAAACATTGCCACAAGGTTACGGGTATGATTGGTCGGGTATGAGTTTTCAGGAAAGGGCAAACCAAGGAACAATCGGCGGTTTGATTTTGCTGGCGATTACTTTTGCTTATTTGTTCTTGGTAGCACAATATGAAAGTTGGTCGACACCGGTTCCGGTTTTGGCATCGGTTTCGGTAGCAATGGTGGGAGCACTTATAGGTCTGTTTATACATGGTCTACCGTTATCAATTTATGCTCAGTTGGGATTGGTGTTGTTGGTCGGTTTGGCGGCAAAGAACGCAATTTTGATTGTTGAATTTGCAAAAGAAGAACGTTTGAGAGGAACGAGTATTTCGCGGTCGGCTTTGGTAGGTTTGAAAGAAAGGTTCCGTGCCGTGTTGATGACTGCGTTTACGTTTATTTTGGGTGTGTTGCCGATGGTTTTGGCAAACGGTGCCGGAGCAAACAGCCGTATTGCAATCGGTGTACCGGTATTCTACGGAATGTTGATTGGTACCGGTGCAGGGCTCATAATTATTCCAATGTTGTATGTTTTGTTCCAGACTATTACCGAGAGGTTTTTGGAAAGAGGCAAACAAGACAGTAAAATAGATGTTTAAAACAACAAAAGTGATTGTCCGGATAGACAATCGCTTTTGTGAACATGTGAAAGTTTCAGAGAGAACTTGAAAAAAGTGCGTATATGGAAGATTGGTATAAAGTTTTGTAAAAGAGGAAGGTGAAAATGCGTATTTTAGGTTTGGATCCGAGTTTGTCCTCTACCGGTTGGGGGATTATTGAGGTAGAGAGCAATAAGATGAAATATGTTGCAGACGGTTTTATTAAAACTGATCCCAAAATGCCGATTGCCGATCGTTTGGCAATCATTCATCGTACGCTTAATGAGGTTATTGAAACATATCATCCTGATGAAGCAGCTATTGAACAGGTGTTTTTAAATGATAATCCGACCTCAACTATAAAACTGGGTATGGCACGAGGAGTGGTTATTTTGGCTCCGGCATTATATGCTATCCCGGTTACAGAATATGAGCCGAATAAAATCAAAAAAGCGGTTGTGGGGGTTGGAAAGGCTGCAAAAGAACAGGTTGAAACAATGGTCAAAATTTTGCTTCCGGGGTGTAAACCGAAAAATAATGACTCGTCGGATGCGTTGGCAATGGCGATTGCGCATTTTAATTATCGTGGGGCAAGAAATTTAAAAATGTAAATATTGATGCACAAAAAATGCCGTCTATTTAAAACGGCATTTTTATCATTGAATCTGAATTTAGAATTCTTCTTGTAGTTCAAAGAAATAAGCTTGAGGGTGATCGCATACCGGACATTTTTCCGGAGCCATAGGGCTTTCTACACGATGACCGCAGTTAGCGCATTCCCAAATAACTTTTGTCGGGCGTGAAAAGATAGAACCTTCACAAAGAGATTTGAGCAGAGCGTTGTATCTTTCTTCATGACCTTTTTCAATTTTGCCGACCAATTTGAAGAGGTTGGCAATTTTAGTAAAGCCTTCTTCGTCGGCTTCTTTGGCCATACGTTCATACATATTGGTCCATTCAAAATTTTCGCCGGAAGCGGCATCTTTCAAGTTATCAATTGTAGAAGGAACTGCTCCGTCATGCAAAAGTTTGAACCAAATTTTGGCATGCTCTTTTTCGTTATTGGCAGTTTCTTCAAATTTGGCGGCAATGATGTTGTAGCCTTCTTTTTTGGCTTTTGAAGCATAATAAGTGTATTTGTTGCGGGCTTGAGACTCGCCGGCAAATGCTTCCATGAGATTTTTTTCGGTTTTTGATCCTTTAAGTTCCATTGTATAAGCTCCTTAGTTGAAAAAGTGATTTTATATAACTGGGTATTGCCAAGCAAGTCAAGTTTAAAATACACAGGCTAATAAAGTGATTGAAACTTAATGACAAATAGGCTATATAAAAAATGTTCTGATAAGAAAGGATATTTAAGATGTTGATTTTGGCTTTATTTTTGTTAGTGATTATGTCTGTTCCGGCATGGGCTAATCCGGCATGTGCAGTTTGTACGGTCGCTGTTGCGGCATCACTGGAAATTGCTCGTCGTTTGGGAGTTGATGACAGTGTTGTCGGCGTGTGGGCCGGGGCGTTTTTGGCTTTGCTCGGATATTGGCTGATTGTGTGGTTTGATAAAAAAAAGTGGAACTTTTTGGGGCGTGATTTCTGGCTGATCGTTTTGAGTGTGGCGATGATTGGCTTTATCTATATAAATAAGCTAGAATATAATCCGCAACCGATTTTGATATTCTTTTTAGATCCGTTTTTGTTTAGTGTGATTCTAGGTGCCGTTACGTTGATTTTGGCTAACCATTTTTATCAGTGGATGAAAGCTAAAAACGGTGGGCATGCTCATTTTCCGTTTGAGAAAGTAGCTGTACCGGTCGTTGCTTTGGCTTTGATTAGTTTGTATTTTTATTTTTATCCGTTGTGCCAAAAGGCCAATGAATTGTATAATTTTTAGGAGCTGAATATGGATAAAGAGAAGAAAATAAAAGAATTTGTTGAAAAAATTGATGCAACCAAAAAGGTTAATCCGAAAGATTTGTCCTCTGATCAGGATTTGACTATCGGGATTATGAATTTGATTTCAATTGAAGAACATTTAATGTTTTCGGGAGCAAAAACCGGTAAAACATCATATTATGATTTGATTGAACAAGTACGTGATGTACGCAAAAATTTGATGCAAAAAGTTATTCCCGAATATGAAGGAGAAGTATGGTGCATTTCTAAACATTTGCTTTCGGCTTCAATGCGATTGATGGAAGTTGGTACAAAACAGCAAAGCTTGGGACATAAGGCTGATGCATATAAGCTCTTTGACCAATCTTATGAATTATATTGCCTGTTTTGGGGATTGAATATGAAACTGCTCAATCTGGAAGATGTTAAATGGATTGAAGATAGTTTTGATGATGTTAAAAAGCTGACAAAAGATTTGGCAGAGCATTCCAGATCTCCTAAAACTGAGAAAAAAGAAGAAAAAGTTGAAGCTTCGGGTGGAACTTTTGCCAAGATTAAAAGTTTTGTTCGCAAGGCTGTTGATTGCTGTATTGAATAAAGCTGTGTATAAGTATTAAATCCCGATGTGTTATGTTTAACATGTCGGGATTTTTTATTGAAAAATAAATTTAATAGGATATGCTAGGCAGGAACCTAAAAATATGAGGAAAGTCCCGATGGTTAAAGAGAATCGCAAGAAACAAAATAGTGTATCAGTACCGGTTGAAGAAGAAACTTCGTGGCTGGGAAATAATATGCATCGATTGATGATTTGGATTAGTGTGGTTTGGTTTGCGATTATTTTGCTCTATATTACCAAATTTTTCGGGTGGTCAAATTTGTTCTTGATGATGCCTAACGAGTTCGGTGTTTTTTTGGCAGGGATTTCTTTACCGTTACCGTTGATATGGCTGGTGATTTCATTTATTGACAGAGAGCGTAGTTTTAAGCAGGAAGCAAAGTTTTTAAGAGCTTATATGAATCAATTGGTTTATCCGGAAGAGGGTAGTGCTGAAACAGCTAAGGCTATGGCCGATGCAATCAGATCACAAGTATCAGAACTGCAAGAAGTTACTCAGTTGGCAATGAAACAAACAGAAACCATAAAAAAAGAACTTGGCGGACGTGTCGATGATTTTTCTAATTTAGTTCAGGTGCTTGATAACTATTCAACCAAAAGTATTGTGGAATTGACTAACGGTGTTAAGACGTTGACAACGAGTTTTGATGGGGTTACGGATAGGGCTTTTCAGACTACTAAAGATTTGAGTGGTTATATGGAACAGTTTTCCGCTATTGCAGAGCATCTGCAAGGGGAAATTGAGGGCATGATTAAAAAGTTGATGCCCGGTATTGAGGAAATGAAAGACTCTGCGTATAGAATTCAAAGTATTACCGAAAATGCTGCCAAGCAAGTTTTGGAAGCTAATGAAAATATGAAAAATTACAGCATGATGTCAGAAGAAAGTGTTAATCGTGTGGTCGGTAATTTGCAGAGTCAAGGTGAATATTTAGAAACTATTTCCGAACGTGCAATTAACGGTAGTCAGGAGATGGGCGATAAGTTAAAAGAGATTGCTTCTGATGTAGATGATTTAATAAAAGCACAAACATTGCATGTTGAAGATTATGCAAAATCTTTGGATGAGAGTATTAGAGGAATTTATAAGAAGTTCTCGGAACATGGAGAATCTTTGGGAGGCGAAGTTGATAAAATTATTGCCAGAGCCAATGTTATTGAGGAAAGTGTTTCAATTCAGGTTAATGAGTTGAAAAGTGTGGCCGAAGAGATTGCCGGCAGTTTGGATAATGTTGAAACTGCATTGTCGTCAAAATTTGAGAAATTAAGTTCGCGCAGTTCGGAAGCGGTCAGCAATATTCAAAATGTGGTTGATGCATTTGAAAATAATACCGGCAGAATGCATGATTTGGCAAGTTCAGTAACAGAACAAGCAAAATCTTGCGGTTTTGTATTTGAAGATCAACGCAACAAATTGCAGAAGTTGACTGGTGAGGTCTTTGATAACCTTAAAAAACTGTCATCTTCGCTGGAAAGCAATGTATCAAATGTAAAAAATTCTACCTCGGGTATTATTGAACAATTCCAATTTTTGAGCGGTGCGCTGAATGAGCAAAGTGATAAACTTTCGGAAGTAAGCAATTTTGCCGTTACACAAAGTAAAGTTGCAGAAACTTCGTTGTTACAACAAAATCGTCAGATTAATAATTCTATAAGTAAGATTGAAGAAACAAAAGCCGAGTTAAAACGCCAGATTGATGAGTTGGCACATACGGCTGGTATTGTTTCAAATGAGGCTAACGAGGCTGTGGCAAGATTGAAAGACCAGTTGTCATTGTCTGTTCAAATGTCTTCAGATGTTGTTAGTCAGACTAATGAAATTGCAACTAATTTGGCTAAAGAATCGGAAAAATTTGCTTCGGTTACAGAGCAGACGCTGGCTAAGGCTTCAGGTTTTGAAAATATGCTGTCAGAGCAAAATGATAAATTCGGGGTATTGATTACTCAGGTTGATGAAAAGACAGAACAAGTGGTAAAGTCTTTGGCGCAACATGCATTATTAGTAGAAAAAACTGCAGCAAATTCGGGCAATACATTTAATGAGATCTTGTCGGCATTTGAAAGCCAGTCAACATTACTTAATTCGGTTGCAGAAAATACGGTCGGGTATGTTTCGGATGTGGTACATTCATTGGATGAAAAAGCTGAAAATATTAATTTGCTTTTCAAGCATCAACAAAGCGAGTTTTTGGATGTATTTAACAGAATATCAGAATATACGGACAAGTTGGGAGCGTCTTTGAAAACGCAAATGGCTTCAATTGAGGAAAGTTCAAATCGAGTATTTGCAAAGATGTCTGATATGGAAGAAAGCGTTAACAAGAGAGTTTCTGATGTGGCTGAACAGTCGGAACAATCAATTAATAAACTCGGTGAAATGGATGAGGCTATTGCTGCCAGAAGTCAAAAACTCGAGAGCAATATTGATGATATATTTGCTAAAGTTTCTAAGGTTGCGGGTGATTTTGCTTTAAGTCTGAATACTTTTTCGGATGCGGTTAATGAGATTAAAAGTGGTGCTGATGCCGCTACAAGCAAAATTGTGGCCAATGCTGATAAGTTAAAAACTGCAAACAGCGGATTTAGCAAAGATGTTGAAAGCTTTGTCGGCCAGGTTGATGGACACCTTAAAGGATTGGATGATGCCTCTTTCAAATTGAAAGAGCAAGCTGATGTTTTAGAGAAGAGTTTTGCCTATCATAAAGATGTTTTGACTGATGTGGCAAATCAAGTATCAGCACAAACCAGACTCGGTGAATCTTCTATGGCACAACAGTACAAGTATATGCAAGATTTGGCTGATGAAATTGAAACACGTATGAAGGAAATCAGTCAGACCTTGGGAAGTGATATTGATGGTTTGTATGAAAAAGCCGGTAAGTTGTCATTTGAGGTTAATGCTCTTGGCGATCGCCTGAGTAAAGTTGGTGCTAATGTAGATAAATCAATACAAAATTCGCTTGCCAATATAGAAAAAGTTCATTCTTCAATGGGTGAGTGTTCTTCAGCATTGGTTAATACGGCGGATATGACTGCTGCAAAAATGGGGCAGGTTATGAGTGACTATGAAAAATATCTGTCCGGTTTTAATACAGTTACAGCAGAAGTCAGCACCGGCGTAGTTGAGGTTAATGATTTGATTGCCGCGCAAAATAATAAAATGGTTGGTATTTCAAAAGATACCAAGGCGTTAGTTGAATATTTTAACCAGATTTTGCAAGATGCATCGGATAAATTAACTGAAAAAGCTGATTTTGCACATGATAAGATTCAAAATTTGGGTAAGGAGCTGAAAGATTTAAGCCTGAAGCTTGAAGATGCGGCAAATATGAGTGCAAAATATTTTGAAAATTCTGGTGATAAATTGCGTTCGACAATTATGGAGATTACAGCTAACGCCGAGCGGATTGCAAATGATATTAAAAACTCGGGAGATATGTTTTTAGAACAATCTAACTCGTTATCAAGTGCTGCCGATGAAACTGTAAATAAGGTTAATAATGCAATGCTGTGTGTTCAGAGCAGTATTAATGATTTTAATGTAAAAGGCGGAGAAATTGTTGCCAATACGGGAACATTTAATGGCGTATTGCAAAAGCAAGTGGAACTGTTGACTAATGAAGCTCAAAAAGCTAATAAAGAGTTTTTGAGTTTGGAAAAGAAATATCAAGATGTGAAAGTTGATAATTTCTTGAAAAATGCAACAGGTATTATTGAAACGTTAGAAAATTTGGCAGTTGATATCAATGCTGTGTTTAATGGTGATGCTCAAGAAAAATTGTGGGCAAAATATTATGATGGAGATACCGAAGCATTTGTAAGGTATTTGGCTAAAAATATTTCACGCAAGCAAGTTGTGGCTATTAAGGAAGAATTTGAGAAGAATCCTGATTTCCGAAAAGTGGTTACGACGTATATGGGGGAATTTGAAAAGTTGATTGCTAGGGCTCGTAGTTGCGAAAAATCAAGTGTCCTGTTGGCAGTTATTTCTGGTGCTGATATCGGAAAGATATATTATATTATGGCTCGTGCTCTAGATAAACTTAATTAGTGATGCAGATTTTAGATTTTGATAGTCAAGTTTTTTTAGCTCCGATGGCCGGTATTACGGATAAGCCGTTTCGTAGATTGGTTCATTCTTTTGGTGAGGGAAATATTGTTTCAGAAATGGTGGCGATTAATGCTCTGGAGCGTAAAAATCCTAAAACATGCAGAATAGCAGATGTGCGCGATGAGCCTTATCCGGTGGTGGTGCAATTGGTCGGCGGTGATGTCGATTTGTTTGTAGATGCGGCAAAGCTTGCTGAGGAATTAGGGGCATATAGCATTGATATTAATATGGGGTGTCCGGTTAAGAAAATTGTGAACAACAATTCAGGTTCGGCACTGAGTAAAGATATCAGTTTAGCATCGAAAATTATTGAAACAGTAGTAAAAGCAACTCCGTTAAAAGTCAGTGTCAAGTTTCGTTTAGGATGGGATCATGAGCATATTAATGCAATTGATTTTGCAAAAATGTGTGAAGATAGCGGAGCTTCTTATATTACGGTACATGGACGAACAAGAAGCGATTTTTATGCAGGTAAAGCAGATTGGAATAAGATTGCAGAAGTGAAAGCTACAGTAAAAATCCCGGTCGTTGGTAACGGAGATGTGTTTGATGGGCAGTCAGCAAAAGCGATGCTTGATCAAACTGGTGTCGATGCGGTGATGGTCGGAAGGGCTACATTGGGAGCTCCGTGGCTGATTGCACAAATTGATAATTATTTAAGAACCGGGGTTGAGCCGTTACAACCTGATATTAAAGAAATTGAAAAGGTGCTGTTAACCCATATTAAAGGATTAAGAGAATATTATGGAGACAGAACAGCTTTGGCACTTTCTCGTAAATATGTATGTTGGTATTGCAAAGGATTGCATGATGCCAAAAAATTCAGGGAACAATATGTAAGAACAACTGATTTTGAAAGTGCTTATGAGGTTATAAATAGTTTTTTTGCAGGAGAATAAAATGCGAATAATCGTCGGAGGAGCAAATAGTATCAGTCGAAGCATTGTCGGTTATTTGAGCCACGGCAATAACGATATTGTGGTTATCGATGATGATGAAAAAGCTTTAAATAGTATTGCACAGGAGTGGGATATATTACCTATTCATGGTTTGGTATCGCATCCGGATATATTGAAAAAGGCTGAAGCTTCAACGGCAGATTTATTAATTGCGGCAACAGATAGTGATGAAGTTAATATGGTGGCATGTCAGGCTGCTTATACATTGTTTGATATTCCGAGGCGTGTAGCTTGCATTAATTCAAGAGTGTATTTTAAGGCGGCATGGGGTGGACTGTTTAATGAAGATAGTTTGCCGATTGATTTGGTAGTTTCTCCCGAATATGAAATTGCCAAAGCATTGATGAACATTATTAAAATTCCAGGAATGTCGGCAGTGTGCCCATTAGCGGATAGAAAAGTTCAGTTATTATCCTTTCGTATTACTAAAAAATGTCCGTTGGTTAATGTGCCGTTGCGTGATTTGACCAGTAAAGCTCAAGGCCTTAAAACTATGATTGTTAGTATTGTCCGCGGTGGTAAAGTGATTTTACCCAAAGGTGAAGATATGCTACATGGCGGTGATGAGGTAAATGTTTTGGTTGAAAGCGGAAAAGTTGAAGAATTGGTAACGGTTTTTGGTGTGGAGCATAAGGCTAATGAAAGAGTGTTGATTGTCGGAGGAAACCAGACGGCTCTTTATTTGGCTGAAAAACTGGAAGTAGATGATAATATTATAACCTGTAAAATTATTGATGATGATGTTGAAACAGCTCAGCAATTGGCGGAAAAATTGAGTAAAACAGCCGTGTTTAGTGGCTCAATAATGAGTGAAACTATTTTGAGCGATGTCGGAATAGACAACACTGATGCAGCAGTAGCCTTGGGGTTTGAAGATAAAGATAATCTTGTGGCAGCAATGGTAGCACGCAAAAACGGTATTGAAAACACAATTGCATTGGTAGGGGAACGTACGGCCAATACTCAAATTATAAATATCGGTGAGAATATTTTGGTAGATAGAACGGCGTTGACAATATCTTCAATTTTAAAAGAGTTACGTAAAGTTAATATATCTCGTGCTTATTCTCTTGGGGCGACACTCGGTGAAATTTGGGAAATTTTGATAAAGGATGACTCTACGTTGATAGGTACAAAGTTAACAAAACTTGATCTGCCGGCAGAGAGCAGGGTATGTGCGGTATTTAGAAAGAATGAAATTTTGTTTGAAATTGATGATATAGAAATTGAAGAAGGAGATAGGTTAATATTTTTCTGTGCACCGTCGGCAATTCGTAGGGCTGAGAAAATTTTTGCATAAAAACAAAACACTTCTTTACTATTAATGAAAAAATGATATTTAAGTTATAACAACAATAAATAAGGACAAAAAATATGCCTACAACAAAAGTTCAAGAAGATTTTTTAGGCGATATCCGTAAAAATGAGATTGCGGTTACGGTATTTTTAATTAACGGTGTAAAACTCCAAGGTGTGATTACATGGTTTGATGATCAAGCAATTTTATTGCGTCGTGATGGTCATACCCAATTGATATATAAGCACGCCGTATCAACAATTATGCCAAGTGCGGCAATTGATATTGCGAGCGAAGAATAATTTTGACACCCGCAAAACATATAACTCGTGCCGCTGTTATATATCCATTTATCAACAACATCGATTTGGATGCTGATGCTCGTCTGCATGAAACGGTTAAGCTTGCGGCCGCAATAAGTTTGGATGTTGTCTGGTCGGATATTATTCGGCTACGCGATGTGAAGGCGGGAACTTTTTTCGGTAAGGGTAATATTGAAAAAATAAAATCATTTGTCAGTGAAAAGGCAATTGAGTTGTTGATTGTTGATGCAGATTTGAGCCCAATACAACAACGTAATTTGGAAAAAGAACTCAATATAAAAATTATTGATAGAACAGCACTTATTCTTGAAATATTTGGAGAAAGAGCACAAACCAAAGAAGGTGTACTTCAGGTTGAGTTGGCACATTTAACATATCAAAGAAGCCGACTGGTCAGGAGCTGGACACACCTGGAACGCCAAAGGGGAGGTGCCGGTTTTTTGGGTGGACCGGGTGAAACACAAATTGAACTTGATCGGCGTATTATTGATGATAAGATTGTAAAAATTAAAAAAGCACTTGAGAAAATTAAGCAAACACGTGGATTGCAACGAAGAGCAAGACAGAAGGTTCCATATCCGGTTGTCGCTTTAGTTGGATATACCAATACCGGTAAATCGACTTTGTTTAATTATTTAACTAAGGCAAATGTTTTTGCGAAAAATTTGTTGTTTGCAACATTGGATACTACAATGCGAAAACTTTGTCTGCCATCAGGACGTGAAGTTATTTTGTCAGATACAGTTGGATTTATTTCCGATTTGCCACATGAATTGATTATGGCTTTTCGTGCCACGTTGGAAGAAGTTTTGGAGGCAGATATTGTTGTTCAGGTGCTTGATGCGGCCAATGCCGATAACAGAAAACAACGGCAAGATGTTATTGAGGTTCTGCATCATTTGGGATTAGATCAAATAGAACACCAAAAAAATTATATTGAAGTTTATAACAAAATTGATTTGTTAGATGAACATCAAGTCAAAAAAATACAAAATATTCATCAAGCGATTGTGCTTTCGGCACTAAATGGTAGCGGATGTGATAAATTGTTGGGAAGAATCGATGATATTTTAAAGGAAGAATATAAATCAATAGAAATAAATATTGATGCAACCAATGGAAAAGTTATTGCGTGGTTGCATAAGAATACTGAAATTTTGGAAAGCAAATTAAAGGAAGATAAAATACATATGCAATTGCGTATCAAAGAAGATGATGTTGGAAAATTGCAAAAATTTTTGAGTGATGGTTGAAAAGGGAGTATTGCAGCATATATCTGCATTAAGTGAAAATTGTGGAGATAAAAAAATGCGGATGTGGTTGCCTTTGGTATTGTTGGCGGGTTGCGCTTATAACGGAAATACTGATTTTGCTTCAAGCTTGGACAGTTGGGTCGGAAATTCACCAACAATGTTGATAGAGCAGTGGGGAACACCAAATACCCAGTCAGCTGTTAATGCAGATACTCAAATTTATACATATATGTTACAGTCAAACGAAGGAATGTCAAATCCATACCAAGGACAAGTGGTCTATTCGGCAATTGAGGGAGAAGACTTAGGAGCAAATCCCAATGCTAATCCGGTCTATTATTGCCAGGTTTCATTTATTGTTAATGATGGTGTGATTTCATCATATAACTTTAACGGGGATAACTGTGTGGTTGATATTTTGCCGAATAATTAAAGCAAAATACAACCGAATAATATGGCAAAAAAGTGCATAATTGTTCCGCAAAGTACAAAGAAGTGCCAAATTGCGTGGGTATATTTTTTACTTTTCCAAACATAAAAACTGATGCCCAGGGTATAAAATCCCCCTCCTAAAATTAAAAAAACAAGACCTGATGTGTTAATATTGGATAGTAGTGTTTTGAAAGCAAATACAATCATCCATCCCATAAGCAAGTATAATCCGATTGACCAAAATTTGGTGCCGTTGGCCGGAGTGGTGAGTTTGAGAATAGTACCGATTAATGCTAATCCCCAGATAAAGCCGAAAATTGTCCAGCCGATAGGACCGCGAAGATTGACCAGCAAAAAAGGAGTATAAGTGCCCGCAATCAAGTAGTATATTGATATGTGATCAAATTTTGTTA
>JAEEYV010000043.1 GCA_016288295.1 Alphaproteobacteria bacterium | reverse complement strand
TCAAGGCACTCAAAAAATTTATCAAAGCATATTATGAGCACGTCTGAAACCGGATTTTTTGAGGAAGAACGTAAGTATATAAATAGTATCATATTGCGCCTGTCACAGCCTTCTTTGTGCGTGACAGGCGTTTTTGCGCTTATATGTTATTAAAATTTAAAGCCGCGCTGCCCACCGTGGCAACGGTTGTCATGATTTTGTCACAGTGGGGGTGATATAATGGTGTCACAACAGAGGGAAAGACCCCAGTAAATAAAAAAAGTATCGGAGGATACGACAATGAAAAACAACAGATTTGAAAACAACTATTATGAAAATAACCGTTATAAAAACTATAGCGACAACAACGCCTACAGACGCGCTGCTGTAAAGAAAAAGCAGTCCCGGGCGCCGCTGGCGCTGGCGATCATCTCGCTGGTTTTGGTAAGCCTGCTCCTCGCTTCGACCGTGTGGCTGATTTGCGTGCAGATCAACCACCGCGACAAGGCACAGCCTGCCGCCGTGACAGCGACTCTCTCTCAGAACAACGTGCTGCCCAAGTCGGCAACACCTGCCGCCGAAAAAACCGCCGAGACCGGACAGACAGCACAGCCTGCCGCCGACAAGAACGCCGAGGTCAAGCAGATCGCGCAGCCTGCCGACAAGAACGCCGAGGTCAAGCAAACTGCCACCCAGCCTGCCGAGCAGAAGAGCGGTGATTCGCCTGCCATGGCGGTTGCCAAAAAAGCCTATGCCGGTCATAACCTCGCCTACACTGACGCTGCCAACATCATTTTGGTAGACGGCGAGCGCGTCTACATGGACACCAAGCGCATCGCGCCCGAGCATACCGGCACACCGCTCCACATCTACGCGAACGGCAAGACCTCCTACGGCTTTGACTGGCGCATTACGACCGACAACAAAAACTACGTCATCACCTGCAACTACAACTTTGATCGCCAGCAGTATGATTTCATCATCTACGGCACCGAAAAGGGCGTTTCCAACACCACCATCTTCTACAACACCGCCGACAACGTGCAGGCGCCGATGGCTGTCACCCTCAACGTGGACAGCAGCCTGAATGTGACAAAGTAAAATTTGAGTAAAAAACCGCTCAGACAAGCGCGATTTGCCTGAGCGGCTGCTATATATATATAACAAAAATCCTGCCACAGTGTGACAGGATTTTTTGGAGCTGATAACCGGATTTGAACCGGTGACCTCATCCTTACCAATTATGTCCAAGTCTGTTTCAGCCTGTTGCAGTTTTCAGTTGTTTTTACTCTGAAACCTGCATGAACACTGGCTGTGCATATCAGACCTGTTATAGTTTGTGATATTCTGTAAAGGCATTTTATATGTACTTTCAGCCTGTGCGTCTGTACTTCTGTCTGTACTTTTTAGGCTGATATTTTTGCCGTTTATCTTCGACTGAGCTTATTATACACCATTGAATTATAGCAAGTCAATACTATTACAGAAACATTTTTATCATGATCATATATTGGAGCAACTCAGTAATCACATTTTTACTTTCCTCAAATTTGAGGCAATTAGAAATAAATCATTACCCCTGTATTTTCATCAGGAAAAGAGGTAGCACTGACCATCATCAAGAAGCTTGTCGGACATTCTATTGCTATGTTGCTGACAATGATTGATAGGATATAGTGGATTGGTGACTATAAATCGTTTAAATCTTTTATAGTATGCTTTTTACAACAACATTAACGATATTAAGCTCCTTTAATTTATAGTCATTTACGAGCTTTTTCCAACGTGTTTTTATTGTTGAGTTAGACTTTATTGTTTCTATTAAATCACTTTCGCTTTTCATATGAACTTCAAGATAAGTTGTCCATTGTTCTTTTGTGATTCTACTCAACAATCTATCAGCATAAGGTTCAGCGTTCCAACTAATACCATAGCTATTTCCAATTTTAACATAAATTATTGCAGTCAAACATTCTTTAAGTGCCAAATTTGGAATCTTTGTTCCTAAACTTTCTAATGTTTTTATATAGGCAGGTTCGTTATAAAAATTATCAACAGCAAAATGAGTATATTTCAAAAGATTTGCAACTTTAATAAATGTTCTTGATCTTGTGTTTTCTGATACATAGTCAAATCCCTTAACCTTCAACAGTATATTTTTTAAGGGTTTTATTTTCACGCTATCATTTCTTGAATTATAGTACTCATATATGTCAGCAAGAGCACGTCTTTCTTCAAATTTCAAGTTCTCCCATATTGCAGGAAACAGGATGGTCATATTTTCAGTAACGTTTTCAAATTCAATATCTTCGGTATCCTTAAATAAATTTAGCAGCGATCTCACTGTTGTTTTAAGATAAAAGTATGGACTCGTCGAAAACATTGTATCGATATCTTCATACAATTCTGTTATTCTACCACTTTTTAATCTTTCTCTAAAATCGTTCATTTGCCAGCCAAAACTGTCCGAATTATAACACAATATGTAGGATATGGAGTTTTTTATTATTATATTTGCTTCATCTTGTGGCATTTCCTCATATTCGTTAACATCGTTTCCTGCATAATGATTAAAAATATCATTAGAGTACAATAATTTTTGTTTTCCAGATTTGTCAATAAATCCTAATTCGTGTGCAAGGCAAATAAGAGTATACGGAGGAAGATTTTGTAAATAATCGGTATCATCTATTTCTACCATATCAGCAACAAAGTCTTCACCCAATGAAAGAATTCGCTTTCTTAAAACGATTATAGCTCTCTGCCATATTTTTTCTGCGGATGTTTCAAAATCAAATTTTTGATAGTAATCAACTATTTTATTTCTAGTTTTATCTGGAATCGCAATCGCATACGGAACTATTTCTTTTATATCAGTTATTATTGGCAGTTGCAATCCAGATGGATTTAATAATTCTGGAGTTGGATTAAGGATGCTGATTAACTCTGAATATCTAAACGTGTCAGATTTTGTTTGTGCCAATTGAAAATCGTTGCTCATAATTAAACCTCCGTTGTCGGTCACCCTTGGCTCATTAATTGTTTCTAACATACTTAATAAATTATCTGATTCGTCATAGCGGTTATCAGTTTTAGAATCAAAACATTTATCAAAAATATTAACAATATTGTTGAGAACTATGGGATTACTGATTTGATTATTAAGAATTTTAATTGCATCCATTCTTTGGTGTGGCTTATTTCCTTCACCATCTAAAAGTGTATTAGGAATAATACCAGTAAGTACATAAAAGAATACACCACAGGCTTGTGAAATATCAGAGCATTTCAGTCTCTTCTGCTCTTTGCTTCCGGCAACAAGCTCAGGTAATAAAAGGAAACGGTTTCCTAATTGTTGATTGCTTAATGTGCAGGTTTCCTGATGTTTTTCTTCCGAACGATTAAATGATAATCCAAAATCAATCAAAACAAAACTGTCTAAATTATTATTTTGCAACAGTATATTTTCAGGTTTAATATCTCTATGCAAAATATCTCTATCGTGGCAATATGATATAACTTTTAACATTTCTTTAAAAAACGATAAAGCATCCGAAAATGATATATTATTTGAGATACGGTAATCTTCTAAAGTACAACCCTCAATATATGTAGAGACATAATACAAATCCACATCTTCTTCATATGAATCACAGTTAGAATCTACTATACTCAATAGATGCTCATTTTTTAATACTTTAATATTACTAACCTCATTATACATTCGCTTACGCCTTTCCATATCTTTTTGGCTTTTTAAGTACTTTAAGGCAAAAGTGTTAGTATCCGTTGAATTGCTAATATTTCTTACTTTATAAATTTTTCCTTGTCCACCACTACCAATTTCATCTATTATTTGCCATTTATCTGCAACTATTCTTTTCCTACTCATTCTTTTATCCTCTCCCAAGTCTTCTCTTTTGAGTTTATTACACCTTTAATGAGTGCATGTCCTGTGTCTAAGCCAACAAAAACACTTGTCGAAACTGTAATCATGTCCGCAACTGTCTTTTTTGGTAGTATGGTATTTTTATTTATTAATGAAAAAAATTCTGCAATGCTATCGACTTGTTTCTTTTTTAAAATGCCAAAAATTTGTTTTAGGACACAGCAAGCAACTATGGCGGTGTCATTTACCAGCATCCATGCAGCTTGTTTAAGAAAATGCGAAAAGCAGCCTAATTCAGTGCGTAAATCAAACGGTAATTCGCCGCCTTTTTTTATTTTCCCTTTTTCGTCTCTATCGGCTAAAAGAGTGCCGTTATATAATTTGGACGCAAACTGACTTGCGGTTGTATTGTCTATCTTTAAGCTTTTTGGAAGAACAGCGGAAAATCCTTTAATGGCAGACAAAATAGGACCGGGAATACCTGTCCCTTTGCCTTTTGCGGTACTGGAGCCAGCCATATCGCTGACAAGATGTAAAAACCATTCGACGGTTCCGTTGAATATTTTTTCAGATATAGTTTTCCCTATGTATTTTTTGTTTTCTATAACTTCCAGAATCACCTTACCATTAACGTCAGTTCCGATACTTTTACCGCTAAACTGTGTGAACAAGGAACAAAAAAGTCCAAACAAACTGCAATGATGAGTAAAATCACGCAAATGATGTTGCTTGCCGCCTCCAAATTCCGGCGTTAAGCCATCGCTTGCCATTGGATGCGTGTTTTCCAAAAAAGAAATCGCACCTTTTAGATCATCGCCTTTATACCCGCTTTTTTTAGCCGCGAATTGTAAGAATTCATTTACTTTTTCCGTTCCCCATTGATTAGCTTCTTTAAGCGAAAAACGTCCTATCAGTATTTCGTTTAAAGAAAAAGACAGTACACCTATTACGGATGCAAGCGCAAAATCAATCTTATCAGTATGGCTAAACTTTTTGTCCCAATAATCATTTAGTTTGTCGGGTTCGTTTTCAAACTGCACACAGTAACTTGTAACTGATTTTTCGGGTAACATTTTCATTTGGATTACTCCCTAAAAGAAATAGCACTTAAATTATACGAATTAAGTGTGTTAGTTGTCAAGGCTTAATCTATATACAAACATCATATCGCTAAAAAAAATAAAACCGCTTAGGAAACCTTAAACCGGCTTGCCTAAGCGATCGCTATATATGCATAACAAAAATCCTGCCACAATGTGACAGGATTTTTTGGAGCTGATAACCGGATTTGAACCGGTGACCTCATCCTTACCAAGGATGCGCTCTACCTACTGAGCTATATCAGCGATTGCTGTGCATTCGTTTATCGCACAAGCAGTATTATAACACATCTTTTCCGAAATTTCAAATGTTTTTTGGAAATTTTTTAAAAATTTTTTAATTTTTTTAAAACAACTTAATAGTATCATAATATCACCGCTTTTGAACAATAATTGCAAATGTAGCAGTCGTTCAACTCCGTCAGAATGCACAAAAATCCGAGAATGATTTTGACTTGCAAATGCATTTTGCGTGAATTATAATAAAGGTGTAAGTTGTTACGCCCGAAAGGGCAATGTTGAAAAGGAGGTATTTTATGAAAAAATTATTGAGTCTCGGCTTGGCTGCGGCGATGGTGCTGCCGGTCGCGGCGGTCGGCACGGTCGGCGCTTCGGCGGCAGGATCAGTGGGCGGCTTCGGCACCTTGGGCACATACACGCCCTCGGCAGGCGTTAAGACCAACAGGCTGCTGTTCGCCATGCCCGGCGCTTGGCAGAACAGTGTGACCGAGGATCCACGGTGCGGCGGCGCTGCCGGTATCTACTGGTGGTCGGGCTACGACACACCCGACACGATGGCAGACGGTCACGGCTGGCCTGGCTACCAAGCTGAGCAGGTTCAGGAAGCCGGTGTTCCCAACCTGTGGGCGATCGACGTCCCGACCTACGGCAACGGCGAAAACGGCGACGCTACCCAGATCATCTGGAACAACTATCTCGACGGCGGACTCGAGACCGACCCTGCCAAGAACCCTTTCTATGCTGCATCTCAGCAGACCAGAGATTTTCCCTGTCAGTTCTATGACAGATTGGAACATTCAAATGATGTGCAGTATGACCACCCCTACTATACGTATCTGTTCAAGTATGCTTATCAG
>JAEEYV010000042.1 GCA_016288295.1 Alphaproteobacteria bacterium | reverse complement strand
GGGTCTTGCAAACGCTTTTCATGAATACGGGCAATTAATTCATCATAATTTTGCTGTTCTGTATAACCTCCCTGTGAAGTTTGTAAGGCTATTGCGCCGTCTACCTTGCTTAAAATATTGGACGAATGATTTGCACGCTCTACCTCTACAACCGCCTTAAACAAATCTGATTGAGCATAATCTATTAATGTGAGGCAAGCATTGTGTGTCAATTCGTGCAGAAGCACTCTGTCAGCTGAATAGTTCATGGCTCCATTAACACTAATAATTGGAAAGCTGGGATGTGTCGCCCCCCCTTCCGTATGGTGCTCTGTCGGAAAGTTCCTTTCTCCATTTAAGCTTTTCGCTATATCAAACACATCTCCATCTTCACACAAAGCTAAAAAACCTCCTTGGCTCTTAAATAATTTCCATATAGAACCTTCGGCATTCGGTAAAGAATCCAATTGTTTGATATCTTCTCTCAATTTTTGATATTTTTCACTTGCCCATGCAAATTCTGGGTGTTCGCCAAAATCAATTTGGCTTTTATCCAACAACAAATTCTCACCACTTTTTGACACCAATAAAATCGGATATTCTTCATATTTAACATTCACAGGCATCAACCCATACAAAGTTTCCCCATTTTCAACATAAGTACATTGCAAACTATATTTATTGAAAGTAACACCAGCAAAATCTGTAAGTGTGACATTTTTTTTAGCCATAACATGCCTCATTTTTAGTTTAACTATCTGTAAGTATACTAAAAAAGTTGGTGAATTACAATTGTTTTCTCTATTTTTCTTTTAATTTTACCGGTATTTCAGCCCGATACGCGCACAATATCGCGCACCATTAAAAACGCCTCCTCCATGGAGGCTTTTTTAATGGTTCTTCTGTATGCTCCACCACCGCACATACTATCCCTGAAAACACTAGACAAAATCTCGAATCTATGATATATTAAATCATATTTTAACGAATTTGTTTTATGATTAAACAAAAGGTCCAACAAGGAGAAAAGCGATGAGCAATGAAGAAAGACACACCGTTAAATTGCAACCCCGACAAAACTCAGAGACTAACTCTTTGCATTTGGAACCAGAACAAATGAGAAAGTGGTTGTACAAATCGCCCGCAGAAATCAAGAAGCAACTTACCGAAAATGGTAATACATACGCAACATTTATATCTTACACACAAAGTACTTATCAAAAACTATGCACAGCTAAGAGTGAAATGAATCCGGCAAATTATGCTGCTAAAATGGTATCTAATTTGTTACGAGATTACGTGGATCCAACAAAAAAATCTGATATACAACGAGCCCAGATTGATAAACGATTTATTCAAGATGTAATAGACTGCTCTGAGCAATGCGGTCTAACACAAGGCGTAAATACCGACAACACAATTGCAAATGAATTGGCACAATCAATAAGAAATGTCAGAAATACATGGGAAAGACAAAAAGAACACGAAAAAAATTTGGCATTATCAGCAAGCGTTGCTCTTGAGCTAAGGTTGCTAGGTCAACAAAAGATGAACCTTACATCTCTAGATGCCGAAGAAGCTCGCCGTACTCAAGAAAAGATAGAGTACGAAGAAAATCGTTGTTATAAAGAGCTGCAAGAGCTTCAAATTACGCCCCAAGAAGCTTTTGTCGCACTAAAACAAAAAGAAAGAGATGAATACAATAAAGCACGCGAAGAAGATCAAAAAGGGCAAGAAAATCGCACTGCAGCAGTACAACGTGGTACCATCATCACAACATACGACCCGAAGGACAAAGACGAATTTGGCTATTATTATAATATTCGCCACTACAGAACAAATGAAGATGGCAGTTTAACACCGGTTTCAAGAGATACAGCAAACGAGTTACTTAGAGGAGAACATCACAAAAAAGGAGCAAATCACGAAAGTAGTATTGACAATGGCACAAAATTAGATATCTCCTACTTGCGCTACGCTGAAATTAATTATAGAGGCCATTGATGCAAATACTAGATAAAATAAATAAACTACGAAAAATAAAACAATCATTAACCGACAAAGCCCCCTCAAAAGAAGTTGAGACCAGCACATCATCGCCATCTATGAGCCATTCTCAGGCTGATTATCCTGTACAAACCATGCCTGAACCGGTAGAAATACCTTGTAAAACATATACTGATGAAAAGGGGCATTTTGCATATATCGATGCCAATACACATAAAATTTTCCACGTTAATTTGGATACCGGTAAAGTTTACACTCCTGATGAAGTAAATCAACTAAGCTTACAGCACGCAGTACACTCATTGCCTGACAGTTATAAGGAGCTAAAGTGGCAAGAAACAATAAATAACGACACACTATATGACAGATTTGGCAGCCCTATGTTCACGTTTGAAGAATTATCTACAGCTTTAGAGAATAAAATATCCTCCACAAATCACAATGAAGATCCAAACAGCTCAAACAAATCATCAGAAGACGCCACCAAAACAGATCCTTGGGGATTTCCGTTATAAGAAATAAATGACTAACATATAAATACTAATCTCATAACAGCAAAGTATTGCACACGCCAAACGCCTCCTCCATGGAGGCTTTTTAGTACAAAGTCATCCCTCGATTTATACAAAAAAGTTGACAAACAAAATACAAAATATTATGATAGCCACACAATGTTAATTATTATTCAACGATTATTATGAAGTATTTTGATTGTCTAAACGTAACAGAACATCAGCTTCAATGGCTGCTTCTGTCAAACAACTTTGCATGTGATGCATCTGCCCGGCAACTTTTTGCTAATCGTATTCAAGTCCTCAAGCCACGACCTATTGAATGGTCTTGCGGGCTCTTGCGAGCTGCTGAACGTCTTGGCGGTCTAATTCCCGGTGAGACATTTGAATACCCCAATGCGCAGGGCTCTACATCAACCGCTCTCGTGGTAAGTTTATACGACCTCCCGGAGGACATGGTCAACCCATATCTCTACTGCTTCAGCGGTGTGATGTATGCACCGATTTATGCATTTGAGGCGTTGCGTTTCTTCGCCAAAAAGACAGGGTTCGTACTGCCTTTTATCTCTTCCGGCAAAGAGAGCAATAAGGGGCTGTTTAACAGTTTGTTCCACCGCGACAACGGTCTGATCAGAGGTACGGAATATGATTCCTACTACCGGATTATGGCCGAACTCGCCGATCGCAACTGGGTTTATCAAAATTATACCAAATGCGATGATGACAGCACCGCTGGCAATCTTGTAGAGCTTTACAACTTTGCAAAGTCCAAAAAGCTCGGCGAGGTAACCTTCGTATTGATAAGCGGTAATCCTCATTACGACAAACGCTTACTTTCTGAATGGATGTGGCAGCTCAAACAACCTAAGTTTGCCGATGTAAAGATCAACCTGGTACTTGCGCACTGCCCTATGCGGTATACTTTCAATACCAAGGAAATACCTGAGGCAAGAATCGGTCACGAAATTGCCATGGGGTACGTCGCCGCAGCACTTGGTCCTCTTTACAAAGACACTATCAGCTTTGATGGGCAGACCACAAGTGAGCATCCTGAACGCTATTTGATGCCCGGAGTAGCCGATGCAAACTGGGAAAAGTTCCGCAACCTGATCATGTATCACTCAAGCATGGGATGGCCTGATTATCAGGAACTGCTCTACGGAATAAGTCACGAAGAAGCTGTAGAGAACGTTATCCTCGCGGATCTGTTCGCCCGTGCATCATTCACCCCCGCCGATTACGACGCAGGAATTGGGATGATGCTCTATGACTACAAGCGCTTCTTAGACTGCGACGGAGCCGCAAACTTTGAAGAATACTTGCAGAAAACAACCGACGATAAGTTTTTCTAAGAGTAAAATCAAACGCCTTTGCAGTGCCTGCCTATTATGGCAAGCACTGCATTTTTTTTACAAAAATAATTATTTTTTAATTAACATTTTCTAGACTTATTCTATTAAATATTGTTTTGGGAGAATATAATGCTTAAAAATATCGGAATAATCGGAGACTCCATAGCTCAAGGCTACTACGACGAAGAAGATCTGGGTTGGCCTGCCAGACTGGGCAAAATCATCCTAAAAAATAACAGCAATACCTATTTTTTCAATAATATGTCGCAATCCGGAGATAATATTGCCGATACTGCCAATAGAGCTGTTTTTGAGGTTTTATCCAGACATTTTGATTTGATTCTGGTTAACACCGGAATTAATGATTTGAGAAGGAGAAAAAATAGCAATCTACAGTTGGATTTTTCTGAAGGTGCTAGAATTATGTATTGGAATAAATTGCTTGATACTTTATCTACCACTAACGCTCAAATTGTTGTTTTAGATTTAACCCCGGTCATTGAAAGCCGTTATACGGAACAAGCATCGCTGATTCGTTATAATTCAGACGTTGAACACTACAATCAAATTATAAAAACAATTTGCCAAGAACGTAACATACCATTTTTTGCCAGATATGACACATGGAAAAACAAAGATTTAAATGCTTTATACAAAGATGCGACCCATCCTAATTCAGAAGGTCACCAAATTATGGCCGAAGAAATTTATGATTATTTGAGAGAAAACAATTTATTATAAAAACACCTTAAACCAATAATCCCCTGCAACAACATGTTACAGGGGATTATTACACAACATAAAAATCGTTAAAACGACCACACTCACCACCACTACCAACCATGTTACTTTTTGCCGTTGCTCTACTTTGGGCAAGATAAACAACATAAAAGACAACATTCCTAATACAAAAACATAGAATATCGGCTGTGCAGACTTTGGCATTGCAAGTATTGACGTTTCTGAATCCCCATACCCGATCAAATGTGAAATTATCAATAAACACAACAATCCGGTACTAACAGGGAATCTTTGGAATAAATTTTTTAAAATCCTCATAAATAATTATTTAATGATAGTTTTTACGGCCTTACATTAAATAAAATAACAACATTGTCAAGTAGACATTTTATATTTGATTAACTTCCATAACCGTCTCGGCGAGTAGCAGCAACATTAATAAGAGAAGGAGTTCCATACTTCGCCTTAAGATTGTTATACGTAATTTTAATATCAGATATTACATCACCATTGTTCGGATCTTTTTCCATTATAGGAATTAATCTTCCAAGCAATTCCATTTCCTTTTTTCCAACTCCTCTACCATCAAACTCTTCCAACTGAGATCTCTGTTCCTTATGTATATCCAAAATACTTTTATACGTATCATAAATTGGGCGTGCAAATTGCGGATAATCCGACAATAAAACATTCAAATCGCGAAAACGCCCCAAAAAATTAAAATTCATCTTCTCAAAACGTTTTGCTGAATTTTCAGCATTTATCAAATCCAATATATTTTGGGCATAATTAGGCGTATCCCTAAAGTAATCACGCAAATCTCTATACATATCACTTAGCGGAGCTCCCAAATCACTTCCAGATTGCGGATAATCAACAAAAGACTTTAAGCATTCAAACATTTTAGGTTGTGCTTCCGGATGATCTCTTCCTATTTTCATCACCTTTCTAGAAAAGCACCACAACATATCTTCGCCTCTCACATACGGAGCCAATCGTTTCAAATAGTCCAATTTCTCATCCGGCTGGCACTTTGAGCCATTTATCAAATCAACATCTTCACGATAAGTACTGGGCTTCCAATTATTTTCTATCGCAGAAATCGCTTTTTCAATATAAGCTTTTTGTTCAGCAACCCTTTTTTTATTAAACTCCACCTGTTCATCACGACTAAACATACCACCCCTCCTATGCATAAAAAGTTGATTTTCTCAATATTCGAACCATGCCACTATCGGCATTAACTTCCAACTCATCTCCGTCTTTTATGACTTGAGTAGCAAATTTAGTATCCACAATGCATGGTTTTTTCATCTCACGAGCAACAACCGCCGCATGGGACAACATTCCGCCCTCATCATTAACAAATGCGGATGCCTTTTTCATTGCCGGCAAAAACTCCGGAATTGTCATCGGAGCAACAATAATATCCCCTTCCTCAACCTTGTGCATCTCCTCGCGTGATCTGAGTAGCCGAGCCTTTCCTTTAACAATTCCGCCAACGGAAGCCGTTTGTCCATAAAAAAGGGTTGTATTGCTGTCAAATACTTCCTTTTGAAAAACAAATGACGGATTTTTAAAAGAAAAATCATCCAATGTAATAATTTCATTGTACAGCCCTGGTGCATAAACCCAATTTTTGCGGCGTGCTGAAAGCACTTCTTTTGATGGTGGATTTTTGATTTCCTCAATCAAAATATACTTCGTCAGAAAAGACAGCTCGGGATATATCTTCTCAATACTATTCTCAAAGAATCGTCCTGTATTATCAAAGAAAACATCTTTTTCTTTCCAGGCTTCAACCTCTTTCTTACAAGCTTCATTAGCACTTTCCGAAAGGAGGGTATAATAAATATACGAGTAATGAGGCAACATATCATAAAATTTTTGTGCCACTTCCGCAAGTTGATTAACATCATCAGTATATTGTTTTACCCAAACCGGCTTAAAAAAGTCGTTTTCTACTCGGTTAAATTCCTCAATCAGCTTTTTAACAAATAACGGCTCTTTTTTGTTCTTTTCGGTAATCTTTTCATATATTTCGGATAGCGCATTCTCATTGTTCCAAATATCCTCCGGCCCATCATTATAATACAAAATCATCGGCACACGGTGCTTAAACCTGACATTCATAAGCTCCTCAAGCCCAAAAGCATGCCCGTAATACCAAGATTGTTGGGTAATAACACTTCTGTCACGCGTATATGCAAGCGTAAACACCTCTTGATCAATCTGAGTCACTGCCGTGTTTCCGGAGGTTGTAATCGGTCGGCTTTGCAAAATAAAGAGATTATTATTTTCATACGCCCATTCAATATCAACCGCAAAACCAAAATATGCCTCAATAGCAATAACTTTTTGCGCAAGTTCCAAAATTTGCTCATCTGATAACGCCGGTAATGCCCCTCGTTCAGCAGACAACTGTTTCCACTCATTTCCGCCGTCCGCAGCTCTTTGTAAAAATTTGCTTTGAGTTTTAACCGACTTATTCAAAATCGATAAAGGCTCTTTTTGCACCACATAATTATCCGGCGTAACCTGTCCGGACACAATAGCCTCACCCAAACCCAAAGCCGCATCTATTACAATATTATTTACATTTTGTGTCAGCGGATGAACCGAAAAAGCAATACCTGCAACATCGCTTTTGACCATTTTTTGCACTACAACTGCAACCGATATATGTTTTTGAGCCAGTCCTTTTTCTATACGATAAAAAATCGCGCGCGGTGTAAACAATGACGCCCAGCATTTTTTAATATTCTCAATCAGCGTATCTTTTGTTGTATTCAAAAAACTGTCAAGCTGTCCGGCCCAAGCATCAGAAGCCGAATCTTCTGCCGTAGCAGAAGAACGAACGGCAACAAACTCCGTGTTCAGAGATTGAAAAGCAGAATTTATCTCATCGATAATCAAATCAGACATTGGTGCATTTATGATATCTTTTTGAATTTCTTGAGAAATTTTATCAATCCGCTCAATATCTTGACTTTGAAGATTTTGAAACGCCGAACTGATTTTCCTATCCAACTCTGTCTGCCGGATAAAAGCATCGAACGTAGCTGATAAAACCACAAAACCGTTCGGTATTGAAATACCCGAATTATACATTTTTGCCAACGAGTCACCTTTGCCACCGGCCTGTTGCACACTGTTTTCCGTCAGTTCCGAAAATTGCTTGATATACATAACATAATCTCCATCATCAATCCCAAAGAACAATCATAAGCTTTTTTAAATCATACTCGCCCAGACTTTGATTCATTTTACAAAATTATCATTTATTTTCAATACATTTATTATCCTACCACCAACCCTCTTCATCTCAACCAAAATACTATATTTTTTTGCATTAGTACTTGTTTTTATCCGCTTTTTTTAATATTATAGAACTATAATTTATTAACTAGAGAAGAGGTCATAAACAACAAAATGGTTGACTTACATAAAAAAATTGAAAATTTACGCAAAACAATACACCAAAACAAAGATTTTGCCATAGACTATATGTCGGACACGAAAAATTGGGTTTGTATACATACCACTAAATACGCTCCCAAACGTAACGATGCCGATAAGCTGTATATTAAAACCACAGCAATGGCAACTGATTATAAACTTCCACGCGCAACCATCCATGTAACACTAAACCAAGTGGTAGGAAACCATATCGGCGGCAGTTGGGACACAGCTTCCATTGTCATCCTAGCTCCATACAATGATGTTATAAGCCAAAATAATAATCCTCAAGAAGTTGCTGCTGAGGACACTTATTTTATACCTAATCCCGACACCGGATTAATCTTACCTGATACCACTTATATCATCCAACCTTCTTCCGACAACAAAGAATTGTTCACCATTGGAGAAAAAGGCGCGACATACAAAACTGATCAATACACCCCGGAAGAAGTTGAAGAAATTTTATCACTAAGCGATTGGGACAAATCCCAATATGAGGAATACCTGAGCGGCAATATCCCTGAATATGAAATAGAAAGCATTTTAGGCTACGATGAAAAATTAATTCAAACATACCAAAATTCAGAAGACAAAAAAGCATTTATGCGCGGAATATTAGAAGAAGATCGCTTCATAATACTAAACAAACTATTGCGAGATGCTGTTGTGAAACTATCGCTTGAAGAAATGGGATATCATTACATATTTGCCCATGAAGATATAGTTTCCGCCAAAATTGCTAATGTTGCCACAGATTCCGGTTTACGTGGCAACAGCGGAAACAAGGGGCACTCTTCGACACTGGAATATGAAACTGATTTACAAGGTTGCGCTCTAGCAAAATTATCAGAGGTATTAAACAGTCAAAACCCGGATAAAATTTGCAAACATTTAGCAAATACACATATTCCCATGCGTAATGAGGTAATATCAAGCATACTCTCAGATACTCCCATACCCGATACTTACCAGGTATTTATTGAAGTTGCCAAATCAAAGAATGTTAACCTTAGCGACTACAACGCTCATTTGGATACTACACTACATCGCCACGCGGATAAAATAACCGAAGAATGCAATAATGCACTAAATAAAATTAAACAAAATCCGGAAAATTATGCCAAACTCAAACAACGTCTTAAACAACAACAAGATATGGCACCCCCGACTTATATCTATTCTAACTCTAGCAATCGTTAGCAATAATTACACACCACCAAAACCTCCCCTGCGGAGGTTTTTGATTTTATTGGAACTCCCTAAAATTTTCACCTATTCTTAAATTTCTTTTGCTAAAAATCCACTTTAGGAGATCAAAGCATGCCAGCATACCTTATTATCGGAAACATTTTTTCACTACTATCAGCAATTTGTATTGCCATATCTGTAATCAAAAAAAGCAAAAAAGACTTTATGTACTGGCAGATAGGTGATGCCTTGTTTGGCACTTTTGCCAACGTAGCCCTTTATGCATACGCCGCACTGGTTATCAGCATCATCTGCTTTGTTCGCAACCTACTGTCATACAAAAATAAATTGACTAAAAACATAACTGTCATCTTGTTGATTATCAGCATCATTGTCGGACTATATGCAAATAATCTGGGACTCATCGGACTACTACCGATTATCGCTTCCGCAAGCTACACAATATGCATTTACATTACCAAAACCGAACAGCAAATGCGTTGGGCACTGGCAATAAATCTGCTAATGTGGTTTGTTCACAATTTATACGTACAAGCTTACCCTTCTGTCATTGCCGATATTGTCTTGTGCTTTTGGACTCTGGTGCAAATTTTCAAAAATCGAAAAAATAATTGACAAAATTTACAAAGCAATATATTCTCCCCCCAACAAATTGAATTATCGTGTAAATTAGTAACAATATTAATCATAAAAACTAAGCGCTTATGGGAAATCCATTAACACCCTTTGATTTCGGTTTTGAACTTGCTACAGAACCAAAATTGGAATCAAACGATTACAACCTAGATGGTAGCAAATGTAACCAGTGTCCTATTAGAGAAACTTGCCTATTGGCAAGAAAACAACATACAGGTATGTGTTTTGAAGGGCTTCAAAAGGCTTTGACTCAAACTGATGTTTGTCAAAAAGTTCTCAATAAAGAGGATGTACCAAAAGAGGAGGCTGCTCTACACTTATACATTGACAGTATGTTATATCATCTGGATGAGTTGACCGATGCTAAAACAAAGCCTCTGGACTTTTTTACTCTTTGGGATATTCGTAGTGATTGTGCTCTGGATATCACAAAGAGTGGTCATCTGACTCCCAAGTATGCCGTGGTATGCCGTTTCTTTGGTCGTCAGGCTGTTGACATACTACGAGGACGTGGATATAACCTTTAAGGTTCAGGTACGCTAAACAAGACAACAAACTCTTGCTAACTCAACTGTTAGCAAGGGTTTGTTGTTTGAATATACATCTCAACCTATCGGTGCTTCCTCACCATTTTCCCAATAAAAAAGAGAACAAGAGTCAGAACTATGCTCAACGGCGTTGTTACTAAAAACGTTTTTGCCCCGACAAACGGATATAATACCAAAAGCGCAAGAATAGATACTAAAATTGAGTAAAAACTTGCATTAGAACCAAAATTCTTGCTGGTAATTCCGAGCAAAATTGCCGTTACCGGCAAAATCGCCAGAGCTATGTAAAATATACCCAAATCAACCATTTGCGGAAAAATCAACGTAATTAAAACTCCAAACGAACCAAAAGCCAGAGTTATAAGACGAGCCTTTGCAACACTCTTATTTTTATTTGAAACAAACTCCTTATATATTATTGTCGAACCCGCCACAAACATGCTATCCAAAGACGACGTTACCGTTGCAATAATTGCCGCAAACCCCAATCCGACAAACCAACGAGGAAGTATATTTTCCATCAAAACAAACACCGCTTTATCAGAATTATCCAACCCGGAAAGTGTATTGTAAGCATATATCCCCAAAAACATAACCGCCGCCGTCAGTACAAGTACAATCGGAGCAGAATAAAAAAACGATTTTCTAGCCACGCTTGATGACTGAGCAGACATAATCTTTTGCCAGTGAGGAGCTGATGAAACATAAGAAAAACCAAGCATTAATGATGCAATAACAAACCATGCCGTCCCTTTAAAACTGGACGGATTCAATACCTCCGCCGGAGTATCTTTAACCATTTGAACAACGTCAACGCTCAAATAAGCAATGACTGCCATTGTCAAATAAACAACAAGCATCACCCAAAACTGAACAAAATCCAGAATAATATCCGCCTTAATTCCGCCAATCATTGAATACAAAAGACAAACCGCCATAACCACAAACAAAGCTTCGACATAAGGAATATTAAGCACCTGCGACAACAAAATTGTAACCGCCATTGCCTGCAGACCAATCCAAACCGTAAGCAACATCAACTGATATATTGCCATAACAATTCTGTTTTTCTTATCAAATCTAACTTCAAAATAATCAACTATTGTCGAAATATTATATTTACTGCCCAATTGCCTAATTTTCGGAGCCATATAACCAAGCAAAACCACCGCCAACACAAATGTTGTAACATTAACCCAAGCTAAAGCCGTAAAACCCTTATAAGTCTCACCTATTGACGTAACAACCGCCCCGGCACCAACCAAAGTTGCCACATTTGAACACACCATAAACCATAAAGAAGTCGAGCGTTTGTTAACAAAATAACTTTCAAGGTTCTGATTGCGGCAAAAATAAAGCACAATGCTAAATAAGATGACCAGATAAATCACTATTGTCAGCAGTATTAAATTCATTAATATTCTCCGAGTTTTATTTGCAATAATCCTGCCACACCCAAATCTTAATGTCAAAATAAAGATAGTTTTTATTTTTTGTAAAAAATATAGACAAAATGCAAAAAATATGATAATATTAAGACATATTTAGTAATATTGCTATATAATCAGACCAATGTCTTGAATATTAACAATCAGGAGGACAACATGAGTTCATATAATGACCCTCATTTACAAATAGATGATAGCGTATATACTCCCGAAATACGCAAAAAAGTAAGCAAAATGATCGGTAATATAGGTCGTTATGAATTCAACTTTAATGATCCTTCTAAGGCCAAATTCTCTCAAGACAAAGACAACAACATTATGTGCACTAATGATAATGGAAGCCTGCGTTGGGTATGGAATCCTAACAGAGATATACTTATACAACATGATACGCAAGCCGATTGTTCATTTAAAGAATTTGATGTCTACAAGGGACTACAAAAATTTGACTACCTCCCCAAAGAACAAGAAATTGAAATTAAAACGGACAATTTACCAACTTTAGTTCATAGAACAGAAGATGGTAATATGCTAATCAATAATCTAGACACACCATCTATGCAAGAAAACATCAAATTACTTAGAAACGGAGATAGTTTTGAAATCGGCCCCAACTCAGATATAGTTATAAGCAAGAAAGGCGGCAAAATCTTTTTGACCAACTTCGGAACCGATACCGCAATAACTGAGCGGACTGAAATGCAATCCCGTGAACAACAACAGAAAAAAGAATTATTAAACAACAAATTTGCTATTATTCGTCACAAACTTGCTGAAAAAATAGATCATACTTTAGGTACAAATTTAACTGAAAAGAAGCTGCCTAAAAGTCTAAAAAAACTCGAAAAAACAGTATCCGATAAGCTATTAGGCAAAACAAGAGAATAGAAAAACTTTTTTTGCCAACATCAGCCTCCTCTACTTGAGGAGGCTGATATGTTTTCCCCTATTTTATCAAATATGCATAAAACGCATATATTGCCGACAAACCGACAACCACATATACGATTGAAGCCAAAATCGGCGCAAAACCAAAGATAAACTCTACCAAGTTAAAATTAAACGCTCCGACCAATCCCCAGTTAAGACCTCCGACGATTGTTAAAATCAAGGCGATTTTTTCCCACATTGCAATATTCCTTTCCAAAAATTAACACATCCGTGTATTTAGATATAATATGCAAATTTCAAATTCCAACCCACCGCCCAAAAACAAAAGAACCATTGCTCCTACGAACAATGGTTCTCTTTTAAATAATAGCCAAACTCCTAGCAATGCGTAGTCTCAATATTCAGGAAAGTCATATTGGAATATTTGTAACTGATATTATACAACTAAAACTGCTTGTCAACGCTTTTAAACTCTAGACTACACCGACATTTTGTGGTATACTGTCAACAATACAGCAATTTTAAGGAAATTTATCATGCCTTTACCTCGAGTTTATGCCAATGAAGTGAAAAGATTTCGTTCTCTGAAAAAAATATGGATGAAAATTAAAAATTCAGCTTTATTTCTGAAATTTCGGCACTCAAGATTTAATCCATATCACAGACATATCCCTGAAATAAAGGCAGAAACGTTGGAAGAAGCCAGAATGAAAGCTCGCTCTTTGGCTCTTGAAAACAAAAAGAACGGCAAAAAAGTAGATGTTCATTTTACATACAATGGTACACGCTACACCATTGAATCACGCGATTTAACCCCTCAGCAGGAATATCAACAATATGGATCAGTTTTTCGCGGACATGACGACGTATCTTCCCGTATTCCACGTAACTCTAAAGGCGAACTTGATCTTTTTGCTGAAGATCCGATAGTAATTGCGGTTATACCGGTTGAAGGTCCTGCTTCAGTAGGGCATGTATGCATGCAGTACAAAGATCACGTAGTTAATCGTGTAACCAAATCAGTACATACAGACCCTTTATACCCTAAATATGAAAAATATGCCGAATACTACTTCATATATCCCAGTCAAGTCGGTATTGACCCTGAAAAATTACTCCGTACTATGCATCGACACATTATCAAACATGGACGAGATAAATACAAAATTCTCAACAACAATTGTGCCACCAATATAGAAGAAATTTTGGGACAGGTAGGAGTTAACGATTTCAGATTTTATGGTTTTAATAACATCGGAATCACGTTTTCCACTCCCGGCAACAACCCTTATAATCGAGGCATAAAGGCGTGGTGTTTCAAACACGGCGTCCACGTTCGTCCTGATGAGATGGCCGAGTTTGACAGACGCCACCCTATTGACAATGTTAAAGAACGCCGCGCTCAAGACCAAGAAATCCGCGACCGTTATGAAAGTTACCGAAAACGCCAGGCTTCAAAAAGCAAACTTGGATCTGCTCGCAAAAAAACAGCTGAATTTTTTGATAATACTTTCCGCACCAATCTCGCAGACAAAGAAATTCCTCTTAAAGCAAAACTGGCAGAAAAAGCTGTGTCTGATAAACTATTGGGCAAAGACAGAGAATAAGTACTATCCATTAAGTAACGACCAAAGCCTATTCTCTTCGAGAAAGCAATTATAAACGTTTTTAAATACTCGACAAAAACAGCATTTCATGATACACTACTCTAGTAATAATGATTTTAGAGGGTTTTGCTATGACCAGAGAACCATTGCCGCAAGTTTTTAATTTTGAAGTAGAAGCTTTTACAGGACTAAAAAAAGCATGGATGAAAATTAAAAATTCATCTCTGTTTTTAAAATTTCGGCACTCAAGATTTAATCCATATCACAGAAATATTCCTAAAATAAAGGCAGAAACACTGGAAGAAGCCCGAATGAAAGCTCATGCCTTAGCTCTTGAAAACAAAAAGAACGGCAAAAAATTCGATGTTCATTTTACATACAACGGTACACGTTATACCATTGAATCACACGATTTAACCCCTCAGCAAGAATATCAACAGTACGGAGCTGTTTTTCGCGGACATGACGACGTATCTTCTCGCATTCCTCGCAATAGTAAAGGAGAACTTGACCTTTTTGCCGAAGATCCCATAGTAGTTGCCATTGTTCCGATTGAAGGACCGGGATTGGTAGGGCATGCCTGTATGCAATATAAAGATCGTGTAGTTAACCGCTTAGTAACTTCTATCCATACTGACCCCTTATACCCTAAATACGGCAAATATGCCGAATACTATTTCATATATCCCAGTCAACTCGGTATTGATTCTCAAAAATTATTGCGAGCAATGGACCGCCACATCATTAAACACGGGCAAGATAAATACCTTTTCTTTTCAAACAATTGTGCCCGCAACGTCGCCAAAATTTTTAGGCAGGTAGGAATCAACGACTTTAAATTTTATGGTTTTAATAAACTCGGACTTGTTTTTACCAATCCCGGCAACAACCCTTTCAATCTTGGCATAAAGGCGTGGTGTTTCAAACACGGTGTCCACGTTCGGCCTGATGAAATGGCCGAGTTTGACAGGCTCCATACTAGCAACAATGTTAAAGAACGTCGCGCTCAATACCAAGAAATCCGCGACCGCTATGATGACTACCGAAAACGCCAGGCTTCAAAAACAAAACTCGCTTCTGCTCGCAAAAAAACAGCTGAATTTTTTGATAATACTTTCCGCACCAATCTCGCAGACAAAGAAATTCCTCTTAAAGCAAAACTGGTAGAAAAAGCCATATCTGACAAGTTTTTTGATAAATAATAAATTAGTCCTTTACTTTTAAAATCACTATGCTAAAAAAAGTCCAAACTAAAATTATTAATTTAAAATCATTATGAGCAAACTAATTATTCTTACTATTCAAGCCGCTCCGACAGAAGCATCTGTTAGCGGAGGTGTTGTTATTATTGGAGTTGCTATTTTGTTGTACATTGTCATGCGACTTCTTGTCAACAAGACCGGCCTCAAAGTTTCCTTTAGCGATGCGAATGCTCCGACAGACGGCTCTCGTCCTGAGCCATTACTAAGTAGCATTGAGCTCATAGCAACTAAGTACCCTTGCCTAAAGCTTTTGCCCTTTGCCTCACCCGGTCAATCCGTAAAGCAGGAAAAGTATGAATTGACATATTATTCTCCCATTATGAGCAAAAACGTAACAATAGACATATTCCCGCGAAACCAAAGAGGAAAACCTTATGACCATATTTGCGGAATTGTTATTGATGGCAGGTTTGTGTTTATGCGAGAAGTTATCATCAGTGACTATAAATATCCGGGAGATATATATGGCATCATGAAGCAATTGTCCCCGAACTACAGGCTTCCATCACTGCAAGATATGGTCACAGTTCGCAAACTTCTCCCCGAAATCAATTCTATACTCAAGAAATTGGGTGAAGATCCACTTAGCACAATGGCTCGTTACCTATGCGCTAAAGAGCCTGAAGACTATGACTACCGCTTTTTTGACATGGAAACCGGCAAAGAAACTTACGCTGAGTTCGATGACATGGCACATGCTATTTTCATAACAAACCCTCCCAGCACCAACAAACAGTAACTAAAAAAGAGCGTAGCCCCTTGTGGTCTACGCTCTTTTGGTATTTTCACATCATTTAAAACTTTACTTTTAAAATAACTATGCTAAAAAAAATTCAAACTAAAAATTATTAATTAAAACAATTATGAACGGATTAATTATTATTCAGACAGCTCCGACAGAAAAAGAAGCCGGACTTGTTGCCCTGGCTCTTGTCGGCATTTATTTGTTAGGAATTGTACGGATTTTCTACGCTGCTTTGCACAGCCCAAACTCCAGAATATATGTTGGAGATATTAACGCCCAATGTGTAAAGCTCCGCGACATCTCAGCTTCTTCCAGACCAAGATCTTCTCCTAAGCTCCTCGACATCAAAACCTTTTTAAGCCAAAATCCTTGTCTTAAGCTTTTACCTTTTGCTTCCACAAACGAGCATGTAAGACAAGAAGATTTTTGCCCAACGTACTTTTCTCCTTCACGAGGATTGGATGGCATGTACGTCACAGACTGCATTCATCCTCGCCTCGAAAGAGGAAAAACATATGACAACATCCGAGGAATTATTGTTAATAATAAATTTGTGCTTTTACGAGAAGTCTTTATAAATGGATACTTTCCCGGAGATATCGGCAACATTATCAAGCTACTTCAAGGTCGCCTTCCTACCGCGGAAGAGTTCAAGATGCTCTACGAGTTTCGTAACAATATCAACCTGTTGCTTGATGCTTTTGGAGAACCTCTGCTGAATAAAGGCAAATACTTGTGTACCGGCAATCTAAGATGTGGGGAGTATTGCCTCTTTGATTTCACCACAGGAGAAGTAGAATCAGGCACCAACTTTGATATAGTTTCCGCTTGCCTGGTAATTGATTTGCCCAAGACTATCAACAAACAGTAATCTGGATTATAAATTTACCCCTTCTCGGCTCACACCGGAAGGGGTAAATTTATAATCAGTTCTTGCCACCGGATTTTTTATTCAATCTCATAAACCTGATTAACTGAGCAGTAGCATAGTCTTTCATTATTTTCTGCTGATAATGTTCTCTTTTGATATTTTTTAATTCCTCGAGCTTTTCAAAATAAGTCAGATTATTAAATTTCTCATTTGTTAATCTTTTATATTCCGTTCGTCTTTCTGCAGATATTTTATCAAAAATTTCTTTTTCTCGCTTTTTAATATATGGCCAAAAATCATAACCATCAATCTTAAACCACTCACTTACTAATTTTTCATGCTTTTTCCAATTAGGACGAACCTCTTTATATGGAGCGCTTTCTAAAAAGTGAATGGTTCTTTCATTATTTATCGAATCATATATAGCATACATCTTCTCAAGCCACCAATTAAACATCTTATCCGCAATGTACTTCTCTTCACCTTTATCAAATCTACCACTACTTCTTATGGTACCATCTTTTATTCCCTCATCTAAAAAGCTATACCTTCCCCCTAAATATTTCTCATCACCATCGTGAGTATTATATCTTTTAACCTTTTCCAAAGCCTGTGCAAGTTCAGCCGAAATTTCATCTAAACAACATTCCATATACTTTATTTCATAGCTGTTCCAACCACAAATATCACGATTATGAAAATGCCTTAATTCGTGGCTAAATGTACAAAAATACTCCTCATTACAAAATTCAAACTTCTCTGCCAAATCTGAATTATCTGAAACAAAATGTCTAATACCTACTTCGTTCCTCAAGTTATAACCTAATTTAGGAATTCTGCTTGTACTCTTACCATCAATGGTATAAATAACCTCTCTTTTTCCTTTTTTATCGTTACTATAGGATAAAAATATCGTATCAACTTTAACCTTTAATGCCGAACACTTTTGATTATCAATTTTTAATCTCTCTCGGTAACCACCATCACACAAACTGTCTACGCTAATAGCTTTTCCATCATCACCAATATATTGCCAACCACCATTATTATAGTCTAAATTACAATAAAAATTCTCTAACGACATCTTTTTATCATTAACTATAACTTGTGTATTATTAAATTCATCAGCTCTACTTTCGGCATAATTATGCAACAAAGCAAAACCGGAAACCCCAAGCAACAAAGCTCCTGCAAAACTTCTTATTTTTCTTGCCCTTTTGCTCATTATCTCTCCAGATGAAACGTTTTAATCATTTTTGCCGCTAATACTTTTCTTTCTATATTTTCTTCATTTAGTTGATCCTTAAGTTTTTGCCTCCCTTTCTCATCAAACAAACGTAAGTCTTTTACATCAACTTTAATCTTTCCTCCACTCTCATCAATATAAACCCACGCGCTATCTTCAAAAGCAAGTTTTTCACAAAAATTGCACAGCGACATACTCTTATTATTAATATGAACTGTTACTTTGGTCAGCTCCGGTACTTCCTGCTTAGCAGCAATATACGTCATGGCAAATGATGAAACACCTACCATTAAACTGTAAACTCCGAAATTTTTTAATTTTTTCCCCATCTATATGCTTTCCCTATATCGATACAGTATTATAACACTTTTTTGGCAATTATGGCAAGTACAAATTTTAAATAATTTGTTTTAATGCTTAGAAGCAAGAGCATAGCAACGCAAAATCTCCGCCGATTATTATCGACGGAGATTTTTTATTCAAGAGTAGGAAACCTTTTAATGGTGCCGGTTAAGTGACTTGAACTTTTCCCCCACGCATTACGAATGCGCCGGAGGAAGATCAAACCGACTAAATGTCTGTTTGGTCAACGACGGGCGAAGTATTGTTAATTTGCGACGCCGCAACCGCAGGCGGAACAAATGTTACAATACGAGTGACCGAAGCGATTTAGTGTTAATTTTTAACACTTACGAGCAAGAGCATAGCAACGCAAAATCTCCGCCGATT
>JAEEYV010000004.1 GCA_016288295.1 Alphaproteobacteria bacterium | reverse complement strand
TTAAGAACAAAATCTGCCCTTATGTGAATTACTGTTATGGAGGGCATCGGGTCAAGCGTTCGCCAACCCGGTCAGGTTCGGAAGAAAGCAGCCGTAACGAACCAGCCTGAGGTCGGTGTTCCTCCGCCTTTTTGAGTTGAGCGAATTATGGCAGAAGAAGAAAAACAAGATAATTACGTAGTTTTAGCGCGAAAGTATCGTCCGCAGAATTTTGAAGATTTGCTTGGACAAGACGCATTGGTGCAGACTTTAACCAACGCCATAAAATCAAATCGCTTGCATCATGCATATATTTTGACCGGTATACGAGGGGTTGGTAAAACCACCACTGCTCGGCTTATAGCCAAAGCACTTAACTGTATAGGACCTGACGGCAAAGGCGGTCCGACAACACATCCCTGTGGTATTTGTGAAAACTGCAAATCTATTGCCGCCGGACGCAATATTGATGTTTTAGAGTTGGATGCTGCTTCTCGTACCGGAGTTGATGATATTCGCGACATTTTGGACGGTGTTCGTTACAAGCCGACCAATTGCCGTTATAAAATATACATCATCGACGAAGTTCATATGCTGTCCAAAAACGCATTTAACGCTCTTCTTAAAACTCTTGAAGAACCACCGGCTCACGTTAAATTTATTTTTGCCACAACCGAAATTCGCAAAGTTCCTGTTACGGTACTTTCACGTTGCCAACGATTCGACTTACAGCGACTGCAAATTGACGATTTAATGAAGCTGTTTAATAAGATTGTCGCTGAAGAAAAAATCAAAGCCGACGAGGAAGCTCTTCACATGATAGCTTCTGCTGCAGACGGATCTGCCCGAGACGGACTATCGCTTTTAGATCAGGCAATTTCACTTGGCAGTGGTAAGGTCAGAGTAGATATTGTCAAAGAAATGTTAGGCATGGCCGACCGAGGACAAGCTTTTGAAATTTTTGACTATCTAATCAGTGGCAACATGACAGGGCTAATCCAAAAACTTCAGGAAGTATATAAAAACGGTGCCAATCCTACGGCTATATTAAATGACTTGATAAATATAACCCATATGTTGACTAAGGTTTTGCTAATTCCTGCTATTCTAAAGGATGAAAAACTTTCAGAAAACGAATGCGAATTTTTAAGAACAACATCAGCAAAAACAAATATTGCCCTGCTATCAAAAATGTGGCAAATGCTTATCAAAGGTTTGAGTGAAGTACAAAACGCCCCTGTTCCGATAGATGCACTTGAAATGATTTTAATACGCGTTGCCTATTCGGCCAATCTTCCAACTCCGGCAGAACTCCTTGAGAGTGTAAAAAAAAAATCTAGCCTAAGTGTTGCGCCGTCTTTTTCTGCACCGCAACCAAAACCTGCCTTACAAGTTGTTCATACATCTTCAACCCCAACAACGTCGTTTGATAAAATTACTGATTTTATTCGCTATCTTGAAGACAATAAACAACCGCGTCTTGTGTATACACTAAAAAATGATATTGAAATTGTCGAATTTACAGATGGAATAATGAAGTTTAAAGCAACAGAAAGGGTTTCTGCCGACACAGTATTATTGATTGGCAAATTTTTAGAAACGTCAACCGGTAAAACTTGGAAAACAGAAGTTGTTCCCGGTGCTGTCGTTTTAAGTATTGCAAGCATTGAAAATGCTCAAAAAGAAGCAGACAAGAAGAACGTGGCTGAAAATCCCCTTGTTAAAGCGATTCTTGATGAGTTTAAAGGAGCAAAAATTGAAACATTAATGCGTAAATTTACTACCGATGAGTCGGGAGATTTTGAAGAAAACAACGATGAATTTATTAATGAGGATTTTAACTGATGATGAACATGCAAGGACTTATGAAACAAGCTCAAATGATGCAAAAGAAAATGGCCGAAGCGCAAGAAAAACTTTCTCAAAGTGAAGTAACAGGCGTTAGTGGCGGTGGTATGGTAAAAATTACCATTACCGGCAAAATGGCAACCAAAAAAGTTGAAATTGATAAGTCTTTATTAAATCCTGATGAAGTCGATATTCTTGAAGATTTGATAGTAGCGGCATGCAATGATGCACAGGTCAAGGCCGAAGCAATGATGAACGATGGCTTAAAAGATGTTACCGGCGGATTAAATCTCGGTGGCCTTAAACTTCCATTTTAGGGACGATTATTGTGGCCGGACAAGATATTGAAAAATTAATAAAGCTAATTGCAAAATTACCGTCTTTAGGCACAAGGTCGGCTAGACGTATTGCGTTGCACCTCATCAAAAAAAGAGAAACAACTTTGTTACCATTGATAGAAGCAATGCAAAATGTTGCTGACAATATCAAAACTTGTGAAATCTGCGGTAATTTTGATACATCTTCTCCCTGCTCAATATGTTCTTCTGAAAAAAGAGAAAAAAATATCATTTGTGTTGTTCAAGATGTTGCTGATTTGTGGGCAATGGAGCGCACCGGATTCTATCACGGACAATACCATGTTTTGGGTGGTATTTTGTCAGCTCTTGACGGTATAGCACCTGAAGATTTAAATATCGATTCTCTTTTTATGCGTGTTGAGAGAGGGGCGGTTTCCGAAATCGTGTTAGCCCTGCCGGCAACGATTGACGGTCAAATAACTTCGCACTATTTAGTATCAAAATTAAAAAACAGTAACATAAAAATAACAACCCTGGCTCAGGGAATTCCGGTTGGTGCCGAGCTCGATTATATGGATGAAGGCACAATACAACTCGCTTTGAAATCTCGCAAAGAAATGTGATTTTTACCCGGCAACCATAAATCCCGAAACTTGCATACCATAGAGTTTTGCATAAACACCGTTTTTATTAATTAATTCTTCATGTGTTCCGTCTTCGACTATTTTTCCCTTTTCAAACACCAAAATCCTGTCCATTTCACGCAAAGTTGACAGACGATGAGCAATAGCCAGAACGGTTTTTCCTTTCATTAGGTTATGCAAAGATTTTTGAATATGAATTTCGCTTTGACTGTCGAGAGCAGAAGTTGCTTCATCAAACACCAAAATAGGAGAATTTTTCAAAATTGCACGAGCAATAGCGATTCGTTGTCTTTCTCCGCCGGATAACACCACACCTCTGTCGCCGACTTTTGTTTGATATTTTTTTGCAAAATTATTGATAAAGATATCTGCGTAAGCTTTTTTAGCGGCCTCCACGACCTGTTTGTCATCGGCTTTTACATCTCCATAACGTATATTTTCCATCAACGTCCGATTAAACAAGCAAACATCTTGCGGGATTGTTGCAATATTTTTATGTAAAGATTCTTGAGTAACCTTGCGTATATCGTGATTATTAATTTTTATGCCTCCTGATTGTACATCATAATATCTGCTGATAAGCTTAATAAAAGTTGATTTTCCGGAACCAGATAATCCTACCAAACCCACTTTTTCTCCGGCTTTAATTTTCAAATTCAGTTTATCAAACAGAACATCTCGATTCGGATAAGCAAAACTGACATTATCAAAAACAATATTTGCTTTTTTTACTTGCAACTTGATTGCATTTTTATCATCAACAATTTCCGGGTCAACAGCCAAAGTTTCCAACGCCGATATTACATTTCCAAGCATCCTTGAAACGTTGTTATATGCCCACGACATATTAAATACCGTATATGAAACATTAAGGAACAAGCCGTTTACAAAAATAAATTGTGTAGTATCAATCTTGCCTATTTTCAGCATATAAATAGAAAAGAAAATAAAACCGACAAACGAAAGGTTGCTAACCATCATTTGTGCGATTCTAATATATCCCATGATTTTCTTTTCTTTGGTTTCAGCTTTGCGCAATTGACGTAAGGCTTTTAACAAATTGACTTTTTCAAAATTGAAATTTGCAAAACTTTTTATTTCGCTGTAATTTGAAATCGCATCAACAACAGCGCCATTGGCAATACTGCTCAAACGCCCGGTTTCTTTGCCCCAATAGTGGCGGATTTTTCCAAGTCGCATACTAATAAAAGTAATTAATAAAAGCCATAAAACAATCAATGCCGTATAATAAAAACTTACCCATGTTAGCACAATAATTGTAACGACTAACCGAAATACCATATGCAAAATTTCAAAGCAAAAATTTATGAAGTCAGTAGTATTGTTTGCTAAAATATTAACTTTATGAGAAATATTTCCGGTCATTTCGTTTACAAAATAAGCTATTGATTGCTTGTTTACATACTCAAAAGTATCACGAATAACCATGGTCTTAATTTTGGGCAAGATTTTTGCCAACACAAACATGGAGCTTTCTGAAATAAACACCGAAACAGAAGAAACAATAGCAAACACTGCCGCAAAAAATACAATACTTTTCCAATAGTTATCAAGTTGATTTCCTGCCACAATATTATATATTTTTGCTAAGATGTATGGTTCGACGGCCTCCGTTGCTTGCCGTACAATTATACACAACGACAGTAACAAAAAAGCCAACTTGAATTTTTTTAAATATTTCCAAACAAAACTAAAAGCAGTCTTTTCCATTTTCTTAACTCAAAATTGACAGTTTAGTAATACTATACTATTATAATACTTAAGATAGATTTAATTTAAGGGGATCAACCATGGAAACACAGTACTATACAGTTGTTGAAAAACAGGACTTTTTTGAAATTATTGAAAACAAATACGGGGAACTGGCAATTTTTATTGATGCTCGCGATGGTTCTCCAGTTAATCCGATTCTTGAATTTGACGGCAAAAAAACAGCTCTGTTAAAGCGTGACGGAAGGCTTGCCGTAAAACTTGATAACATTGATAAAGAAACCAAAGGCCCTCTGGCCGAAGCCGAGTTTGTTATGATTATTGAACTGCAAGGCAAAACCGTTGAGCGTGTTTATGCAGCCCCGGTTGACAATGTTGAAGAAATCGTTTTCAAAGGTCGTCAAACCCGTGCCGATGAACTGATTTTGGCCAAGAGTAAAGATGATGTTATCAAAAGCTTTGGCGCAATTCATTCGTGGGTTGGCGGTAGCACCGAAAAGAAATAAAGGTAAAAATAATGTTAGGTTTAGTTTTGGTTACACATGGCAATTTAGCCAGAGAATTTGTTTCGGCCATGCAACACGTTGTTGGCAAACAGGAGCAAATTGAAACTGTTTGTATAGGCCCTGAAGACAACATGGAGGAACGTCGCAGCGAAATACTCAGCAAAGTTGAAAAGGTCAACAGCGGAGAAGGCACAATAGTTCTGACCGATCTTTTTGGTGGCACGCCTTCTAACCTCGCCATTTCAATCATGGATAAAGCCAATGTTGAGATTCTTGCCGGTGTCAACCTACCAATGTTAATAAAAATCGCCTCACTCCGCAAAGAAAAAAATCTTAAAGACACGGTTCTTGGCGGTCAGGAAGCTGGAAAAAAATATATAAATATCGCTTCCCAACTGCTTGGTGAATAAAATGAGCATCACTAAAGAGCTTGAAATCAAGAACCGTAAAGGGTTGCACGCAAGAGCAGCGGCAGCATTTGTGAAAGTTGCTGAAAGTTTCGATTCCGTAATCGAGGTTGAGCGCATAGGTCAAAAAGTCAACGGTTGTTCCATAATGGGGTTAATGATGTTGGCGGCAGCTCAAGGAACGACAATAAAAGTTTTTATCTCTGGTACGGATGAACAAAAAGCTATGGATGCAATATCTTCTTTGGTTGATAACAAGTTTGGTGAAGAATAAACCTATCGATTACACAGGTTGAAAAAGCATAAAAATAACCTAAATCTATTAACGGATTTAGGTTATTTTTTTTAGGAGTATTAATATGAGTATATGTAAAGAAACAACTAAAAAACCGACTAGTGATACCAAGTCAAAACCAAACGAAAAAGAGCAGGGAAGCGGCTGCGGATGCGGCAATAAAAATAAATAAAAAAAGCCTCTCTTTTGAGAGGCTTTTTATAACTTTATAATTTTATTGTTTTTGACTTCAAAAAAATCCGCATCGTTTTTCAATGTCTGAAAAATATCATGATTTGTTGCTGTAATCCAAGCCTGTAAACCGAGATTTTTTATCTTATCTAACAGAGCTTCTTTTTTTATGTCATCAAGATGTGCGGCAATTTCATCAAGTAACAACACGGGAGCAAAACCCTGATATAAAATTTGACACTTAGTCTGCGCCAAAATAATACTTATCAACAATGATTTTTGCTCGCCGGTAGAACACAATTCTGCCGGCATATGTTTGCGCTTATAGGTAACCTTAAAGTCGGTACGATTTACACCGTCAACACTATCATTATACAAGATGTTGCGACGCTCGTTTTTGAGTTTATCAATATAAAAATCTTCAACATCGACCGCCGGCATTTTATCAAGCATTTTTTCAATAGTACCATCGAGGTCTAAAACTACATTTGGAAAAACATCATCAGGCTCATTTTCAATAAAACTGTTTAAGCGAGCAATTTGTTCTCTGCGTGCTGCCGCAATCGCTACACCTATTGCGGCCATGTTTTCCTCGATTCCCTCAAGCCACGCATTGTCAGCACGTCCGTTTGTGCTTTTTATCAGCTGATACCATTGTTTATATAAATGTTCAAAATTTGCCGTTCTTTTTGCATGTTCATTATCAAAAGCAAACACCAACCTGTCTAAAAAACTTCTTCTCGGCTGCGAGCCGCCACGAAACAGTCGATCCATTTGCGGAGTGAGCCAAATTGCAGATATATATTGTCCCAATTCAGCCTGTGAGGTTATTTTTTGCCCATCAATTTTTACAACTCTTTTATTGTAGTTGCTGATTTCGTCGTCATCTTCCTTCAGAGTATTTTCAACCGCAGTTCCGATTTCAAAATCATCACCGTTTTTATATACTGTTGCAGAAACTGCCCAAGAACCGTTAGACGGCATATAATCATCATCAATTACAGCCGGAGTAAATCTTTTTATGTCTGATAAACGAGCGCTTCTTAACCCCCTTCCTGGTGTTAAAAAAGATACTGCTTCCAACAAATTAGTTTTACCGCTTCCGTTTTCTCCGGTAATAACTATCGGACGTAAATCAGTATCAATTCGCAAAAAAGCATAATTTCTAAAATCAGTTAAAGTCAGGCGCGTAACACCTGACTTTTTACTGGTAACTGATTTTATGCTTTTTGCTAAACTATCCAACTTACACCCTCATTGGCATCAATACATAAATTGCACTTGAATCAGATGTGTCGTGAATAACCGATGGCGAAGAGGCATCAGAAAAACTGATTTGTACAGCTTCACCTTTTATTTCAGCCAATATATCTAAAAGATAACGGAAATTATATCCTATTTCTAAAGATTCGCTGTCATATTTTGCATCAATTTCTTCCAACGCAGATCCCAAATCAGGACTTGTTGTTGTAATAATAATTTTGCCGGTTTCGGTAATCATCTTGATAGCACGGGTCCGTTCAGCCACAACCGAAACACGATCGACAGCATTTGCCAGTTCTTTAACCTGAACTTCCAAAAGTTTATCAGTATCTGTAGGAATAACTCTTTCATAATCAGGATATGTACCGTCAATTAATTTTGATGTTAAAGTAACTTCTTCCAATGTAAAACGCACTTTATTATCAGACAGTGCAACGGAAATATTTTCGGCTTTAGTATCATCAAGTAACTTACGAACTTCGCTTACGGTTTTTCTCGGAACAATAACACCGGCAATTTTTTCAGCACCTTTAGGCAGAGGCGATTCAACACAAGCCAAACGGTGTCCGTCGGTAGCAACGATTCTCAAAACTTTGGTTGCTCCTTCACTCTTGGCATGAATATACAAACCGTTCAGATAATATCTGGTTTCCTCGGTTGAAACAGCAAATTGAGTACGATCAATAACATCCTTAAGTTCTTCTCTTGCCATGCTAAAGTTGATTGGCAACTTATCGCCGGAAATAACTGGAAAATCTTCAACGCCGATAGTTGACAGCGCAAATTTTGAACGTCCTGAAGCAATGGTTAACTGTCCCTTGTCGTCAGGAAAAGTCAACTCAACCTCTGATCCGTCGGACAATTTGCGTACAATGTCGTACAGCATATGTGCCGGAGCAGTGGTTGCACCTGTTTCAGCAATTTTAGCATCGACAATCTCGGTGATTTCTGTATCCATATCGGTTGCCTTAAAGCTAATACCATCGCCGAGCGCTTCAATACGAACATTTGACAATACCGGGATGGTATTGCGTTTCTCAACAATACTTTGAATATGGCTCAAAGTTTTCAACAAAATAGCACGTTCTATAACAAATTTCATGACATTATTCCGAAAAAATTAATTTATAAGCAGATTCCTACTCCCTGCAATAATAGCACAATATATTGCTTTCAAAACTAAAATAATAAATATTCAACAGCTTTTTTCAGGATTCGGTTACAAGCTGTATTTATTCAAAAAATTGCTTAAGGGCAAAAACAAATCATCGGGCAACTGATCCTTTGCAAACCATTTCCACTTGGCACATTTGTCAGGCTCCTTAATGGTGGGGTTTCCTGCAAAATTTGATGCTTTCATCATAACGGTAATATAATGCTTGCCACTTTCCTTAAAGAAATCATTTGTTACACCGCAAACATTCAAATTTTTCTCATCTAAAATTAATCCGGTTTCTTCTGCGGTTTCGCGTATAGCGGTATCTTCAAAGCTCTCCCCATATTCAAGATGTCCGCCCGGAGGACACCATGTTCCGTTCCCATGCTTTGATTTTCTCAAACCCAACAATACTTCATTTTTATGGTTGTAAATCAACACTCCGATACCGATTTTTACAATTTTTTCTTCCATCAAGTTCCTCACTAAAAAAGCCGGAATAAATCCGGCTTTGTTTTTTATGCCTCTAAAGATCGACGCAAAATTTCAACACTTTCAGCAACGCTCGCATCCTCTTTTATGAGTTCTTCAACCTTGCGTACCGCGTGCATAACGGTTGTGTGATCTCGATCAAATTTTCGACCGATTTCCGGCAACGAACGCAGTGTTAAAAGTTTTGCCAAATACATGGCAATTTGACGAGGTCTTGCTACTGTTCTGGCGCGCCGAGAAGATTGCATCTCTTTTACTGAAATATTGAAATGCTCGGCAACTTTCTTTTGTATTTCATCGATTGTTGTCCTGCGGTCATAAGAACGCAACATATCTTTTAAGACATCTTGGGTGTTTTCAAGAGTAATTTCTTTACCGGGCAACAATTGTGCATGAGCAATAATTCTACGCAAAGCACCTTCAAGCTCACGAATATTTGATGTAATTTTTTGAGCCAGAAACTCAGCAACTTTTTGCGGTAACTCACAATTAAGCTGTTTTGCTTTTGCTTGTAAAATACCGATTCTTAAGTCAAAGTCTGTCGGATGAATATCAGCCACCAATCCACAACCCAAACGCGAGCGTAAACGAGTTTCGATTCCCTCTAAATCAGAAGGAGATTTATCCGCAGAGATAATTATTTGTCGCCCTTCTTCAATCAAAGAGTTAAATGTATAGAAAAATTCTTCTTGTGTAGTATCTTTTCCGCCCATAAATTGCACATCATCTACCATCAAAACATCGACAGATCTGAACTGCTCCTTAAATGCTGCGGTGTCTTTATAACGCAAAGCTCTTACAAACTTATACATAAACTTTTCGGCAGACAAATAAACAATGTTTTTGTTCGGATTCCTCTGCTTAATACGCCAAGCAATGGCGTGCATCAGGTGAGTTTTTCCAAGGCCGACCCCTGAATATAAGAACAAAGGATTGAAAGGAATATCGTCGGATTCAGCAACCTTTTTTGCGGCAGCATAAGCAAATTCATTTGTTTTGCCGACAACAAAATTTTCAAAAGTATATTGCGGGTTAAGAGGTACCGACAAAGACTGGTTTGCATCAGAAACATAACCTGCTTCGGAAGGAATATTGCCTATCCCTGATTGATATATGTTTTGTGGCGCCGGGCTAGATGAAATCTTTTTTAATAAAGATCTGCATGTGGAGTTGTGAACACCGGTCATAATTCCTTCATCTGCGGCCTGCACAACAAAATTAATACTTTTTATATTAGGGTTTTTCTTTCCCCATATTTTGTGGATTCTGTCGGAATAATTAGTAATAACCCAATTGCGCATAAACCGAGTAGGAACACTGATGTTCATAATTCCGCTTGAAAAAGAACTGATACTCAAGGGCTTTAGCCAACTGTCAAAAGCTTTTTCACCGACTTCTTGCCTTAATTGCGAGCAAATTTGTCCCCATTCATTCTGGACAGCTTCGTTGTTGTTTGTAGCTGCTTCGCTAACCATTATCTTCGCATCCTCATAAGTAATAGGTTAAACAATATTTCATAATTGATTACCGGTTTTATTTTTTTTATAAAAGGATCTCGTTATCTTAAACGGGATGATAGTTTTTTATAATTTTATATGAAAGACGACTTTATTATAATAAAACCTCATCTTCCTGACAGCGATCTCTTTTATTTCAAACCATCCATCAATTTGATGGTCAGATAATAAAAGGTTAAAAAATAAAAAACAACAGAACAATTAAAGAACATTGCAATTAAATTTCTTGACAGCTATTTTTTGATGAGTCGCCCAGATTCTCTATGTTTTAGATGACAAAAAAGCAAAAAATCACGCCCCCGATTCGACAGAGGAGTGATTTTTGCACATAAACTTTATAATAAAATTAAAGAGCTTTAATTTTAGCTGACAAACGAGAAATTGTTCTCGAAACAGTATTGCGATGCATAACGCCTTTGTTAACAGCTTTCATCAATTCTGATTCTGCGGTAACAAATGCGGTCTGAGCCAAGGCTTTGTCTTTTGCAACAACAGCGGCTTCAACCTTCTTTACAAAAGTGCGAACTCTGCTTCTGCGAGCACCATTAATCATGCTACGCTTATTGTTTCTTCTTATTCTTGTTTTTGCCGATTTATGATTGGCCATTTTTCTTTATTCCTTAAAATTAAGTTAATTAAAAAATTTTTCTGATATGCTTTATAAACTCTTCTGAGCTTTTAAGTCAACACAATTTTTTGTAAAAATGCGGTTTTTATTATTTTTCTAGCATTTTTTCCAAATTAAGCTTGTATTCATCGGATTCGAGAGCATTTTTGTATACTTGTTTTTCAATATCCAGCCCTTCTTCCAAATCGGTATTTCCGACAGCGGTTTTGATCAATTCTTTTGATGTTCTGGAAGCAATCTCAGGCATAGAAGCAATTATTTCCGCAGCCTTTAAGGTTTCGTCGTGTAAATACATCAGAGGAATGATTCGGCTTATCAAGCCGATTCTATCAGCTTCGGCTGCGCCCATTGCTCTGCCTGATAAAATCATTTCCATTGCCTTTGCTTTTCCGATGGCTTTGGTTAATCTTTGGGTTGCGCCAAAACCGGGTACTGTACCCAAACATAAGTCGGGAACAGCAAACCATGCATTATCAGAGCAGAATATCATATCGCATGCCAACGCCAATTCAAAACCGATTCCCACAGCATAACCGCTGATTTCAGCTATTATTGGCTTTTTTATTTCTGCTATTTTATCAAAATTATCGAGCATATCTTCAAGCATACTTGCATTTACGGTTTTTACAAATTCCGTAGCATTGATACCGGAAGAAAATGTTTTTTCAGAGCCTCGCAACACAATCACACGCACAGCATCATCAGCATCAAGCATGTTTATTTTTGCGGCCAAAGTTTCTAACACATCAGCATTAATCGCATTCAAGCCATTGTTGCTTGACAGCGTAACTACGCCGATTTGATTCTTTTTTTCAATAATTACATCTGTTATGCTCATATCTCAATCCTTACTTTTTAGAGTAACCCTAACCAAAAGTGGTTTATTCTTTTCTAACGCTATATCCAAAACTTCCATATCACGCTCAAAATGTAAAGAGTTTTCTTTTTTTCCAACAAATTTCCACCCCAATTGCGGTAAAGTGCTTTCATAAAAATCAGACACATTTTTAAATTTAATTTTTTTAGAACTTATATAAGCCTCATTAAAACGACTTTCATCGTTGCCGAAAGAAATGTTTGCACTATGAATTTGTTGAGCTCCTTCTACCAGAGGAATGTCGTCCATTTCTTCAATAAATTCTTCACCGAACGCCGGCGTTGACAATAAAAAAATTGCTAACCATAGTTTATTTAATATTTTCATTTTTTCCTCATTTTTGCAAAGTTGGACAGTAAAAAGTTGAACGACCGGATTGCACTATTTTACGGATTCCTCCGGTTTTATCAATATTGCAAGTACAATTAGGACAACGTAATCCTGTTTTGTTATACACGCAGTGTAAATTTTGAAAATACCCCAAACTTCCATCAGGCTTGTGATAATCTCTTAAAGTTGAACCACCGTTATCAATAGCTTTTTGCAAAACAGAACGCGTGTTTTTTATAATATTATTACATTCAGTCAGACTTATTTTGTTAGCTTCACGCAAAGGGGATATTCTTGATGCATATAAAATTTCCGAAGCATAAATATTTCCTATCCCATTAACGATTCTTTGATCAAGCAATGCTGCTTTTATCGGGATTCTCTTATTTTGTAAGCGATCAAATAGATATTTTTTATTTAAACTGTTGTCAAACGGATCTGCTCCCATATGACACAATCCCTTAAATTGAAATATTTTATCGGTTGGACAATAGGTAAACATCCCAAATCTTCGCGGGTCGTTATACACCAGACACCCGTTAGTAGTCTCTAAAACAATGTGGTCATGTTTTTCAAGTTTTTGAGGTTTTTTCTCAAATGTTTTGATTCTGCCGCTCATCCCTAAATGCCAAATCAAGGACAAATTGTTATCAAGATTAATAACGATATATTTGCCGATACGTGCATAATCAGCAATTTTGGTACCGGTTATTTTTGATTCCATATCAACCGGAACCTGTTCGCGAAGACATCTGTTGTGAATAATTACATTCACAATTTTAGCATTACCGACAAAAGCGGCAATACCGTTCTTAACCGTTTCCACCTCTGGCAATTCAGGCATAATTTGCTTTCTCCTAAACTGGTATTCAGTATAAAAGATTCAGTTATTTTTGCAAATACTTATTTGTTGCCTATTGAATAGTTGTTACAATCTCGTTTATAAAAGATTTGCTTCCGATTCCATGCCGTCTTGTTTTTATATTGCCTAATGATGATTTGTTATAAAAATACAACATAATAAACAACCTCGTATAATACGTCAAGCCCAGCCCGCAATGGTTACTGTTTTCCATTACTTCCAAAAAATCATTTCTGGATATTTGTTCGCATGCGCAAATTAAATCTAATAATTGCCACTCCTTAGTACACAGACGCATGCTTGTTCGTCGGTTATTGATAAATAAAACTTTATTTAACAGCTTGGTCATTTTTCTGCCTTTATAACAAATACTATTGCCATTGTTACTCATAAAGAGTATATTAGGAACGATACGCAAATACAACTAAAAAAAGAAAAAAAATAACAACAAATGTCAAAACGTGTAAAAAATAGCATAAGAAGCAAATATTATAATCCGCAACGGGAAAGCAATGAATGTAAATGCGATTTTCCAGGCTGTGAAAAAGCCGGTGAGTTTCGCGCTCCCAAAGACAGATCTCTCAAAGAATATTACTGGTTCTGCCTTGAACACGTTCAGGCTTACAACGCCAAGTGGAACTATTATGATGGTGATTTCGAAGAAGAAGTTGAAAAAAAGCCTAAATCAAAAATGCATTTCGGACGCTTCAAATCACGAGTAAAATACCAATTCGGATATGATTTCAAAGATGAATTTGATTTTTTCAATACTTATTCTGATGATTACAAACCTCACCGTTCAAGATCCCCGATGCGTGATGACTTTTTAAGTATTATGGAGCTTTCTGAAGAAGAACTTTCTCTACAATTACTAAAAAAACAATATAAAAAGTTGGTAAAAAAATATCATCCTGATGTCAACCGCAATGACAAAGATGCAGAAGAAAAATTTAAGCGTTTGACAATAGCATACAAAGCCTTGGTTGAAGAGTTTTCTTAATCTCTTTTTCGGCGTAATAAAATTTTGATTACTCCGCACCCTCCGTCTTTCGGTTGCGGATGGTTAATTGCTAAAATAAGGGGACGAATTTCAGGCAAATTAAGCCACTGGGGAACACGTTCTTTTAATACTCCGCGGTTTCTAAAGACATCTGCTTCATTGTCTGCATGCAGCCCTTTTCCCGTGATAATTGCAATACATCTTTTCCCGTCAATATAAGCATTTTTAACAAACTCTATAACTCTTTCAAAAGCCTTATCCTCAGTACACCCGTGTAAATCTAACTCGGCTTCGATTCTAAATTTCCCGTCTTTAAATTTTTTTGCGGTATTTGCATCAATATTATCTGTATTTCCGATAGTCAAATCACAAAGCTTATCCCCATGATAAACCTGATTAATACTGATTTTGGGCGTTACAGTCAGTTTTTTGGTTTTTCTATCAACATTTCTTGCGATTTTTTTTAAAGGTACAACGTGCTTTATTTCATCAAGCCAAGATTCGTCATCATCAGAAATCATTGTGCTGCCCCTTAGGCAATAAAATAAAATATTTTCCGCTAGAGTTCATGCTACCGGCTTGAGAAAGCACTTCATCTCCGCCGCTTCCCCAAAAATAATCACCTCTGACCACACCTTTTATGGCGCTTCCGATGTCTTGGGCAGCAACAAGCTTATTGATGGGCGTACCGTCAGGTTTCTTTGTTGATAACCACATCAAACTGCCCAACGGAATAATATATCTATCAACAGCAATACTTCTCCCGCCTTGCAACGGAACTCCAAAAGCACCTAACGGACCGGATTCCTTAATGATTCTATGGAATATATAACGGCTATTTTGTTGCATATATTCTTTTGCTTTTTGCGGATGATCATTTAACCATTTTTTGATTTCAATCATATTTGCTTTGCCGGCAGAAAGTTCTTTGTTTTGAAGCAAAATACTGCCGATTCCTCTGAAGGGAAAACCATTATTATCGGCGTATCCTATTCTTATTTTTTCTCCATTATCCATATTGGCAACAGCGGACCCCTGAATTTGCATAATATGAACATCGACCGGATTATCAGCCCACATCAAAACCGGAGCAGAAATACCGTTGTTTTCAATAGCAGCCCTTTCATAATAAGGAACCATTTTTTTATTATCGATTCGCCCTACCAAGCGCTTGTTTGGTAAAGCCTTATCAAAGTCTTGAAGATTAATTTCGACCAAATCGTTTGGCACACCATATATAGGATATTTATATTTTCCGTGTTTATGCAAAGATGCATTTACCTGCGATTCGTAATACGAAGTGAATTTACCTTCGGCATTTCCATCATCGAGCACCAAAAAAGGCTGAAAGTTTTTCTCAATAAATTTTCTTAACTCTGCACTGTTTGCAAATTTTTCATTTTCAAATTTACGGCATATTTTTTTATACAATTTAGTATCAACTTTTATTGCACTATTTCCAAGCCAATCAGTTTTGATTTTATCGATTCGCTTGCAGTTATTGCTTAAATTTTTATAAGCCTCAATAACGTCATCTTGTTTCCAGCCCTCAAGTTCGTCAAAAGCGGCCATTTGTAGTTCCGGTTTTGCACCAGAAACAACAGACAGTTGATCAGGTTTTTGCTCTTTTTTTTGCGGACATGCTGTTAGCAAAAGTACTAAAACTAAGATAGTGAATTTTTTCATTTTTTTGTAGATACCAAAAGCCAATTAGGGTTGTTGGAGTTAATATTTTTTTCAAAAGTCCAAAGGTCTGTAATTGATTGAATAAAGTTTTCATCACCCTCAATAACTTCACCCTTTGCATTTTTCAAAACATTTGCCTGCTCGCTAATAAATCTTACCGAGATTTGAGCATTATTTTTTGCATCAATTTTTGCATTTGTAATCTCAACAGAATCAAAGCCCACAAAGTCAGTTTCGGCACTTATTCCCTCATCTTTACGCTGTTTGACAATGTCTTCAAATTTTTTAAGCAGACTTTTACCGACGAGAGTCTTTAGCATTGCTAAATCACCTTTTGCAAAAGAAGTTACAATTATCTCAAAGGCTTTTTTTGCCCCTCTCAAAAAAGTTTCTTGATTGAAGTGAGGTATTTGTTTTAACGTCTTTTCAACATCAGTTAACTCTTTTGTTGTTTCTGCTTTCAACTCTCCGCCGTCTAAAGGTTGTTTTTGAGCGTTTTTCAAATTTTCTTTCATTAAAATATCAAAAATTTTTGCAGCACTTTCCTGACTTATCGGGCGAGTTTCACTAGGTTTTGTCCCCAAGACGCTCCATAATTTTTGAAAAATAACCGCAACTACAACCAATAAAATTATAATATCTAAAGCCATCATTCCCTCTTTTGTCTTTATAACTTTGTTTATAATATAGCTAAAATGTTAATATTATCAACCTATTTGTTTGACCTGTAAAAAATATTTATTATACTCTAACCAAACAAGAAAAATAAGGAGAATATAAATGGAAGAGCAAGCAACAAAACCGGCAGTTGCCATTCATGGACAATTTATCAAAGATTTATCTCTTGAAATTCCACATGCCCCGGAAATTTTTAGCGAAGTGAAAACCGCACCTAAAATGGATGTCCATATTGATGTCAAAGCCGACCCAAAAGGCAACGGAATGTACACATCACAATTAGACATTTCTATGACCGGAAAAGTTGAAGAAAAAACTCTCTTTGTCCTTGAACTTTCATATGTGGCATATGCTGAAGTTAATGTTCCGGAAGAACACCTTGAGCCTGTGTTGATGATAGAGTTGCCTCGTTTGATTTTCCCATTTGCGCGCAACGTAGTAACACAATGTTTAACAGAAGGAGGGCTTCCTCCGTTTATGCTTAATCCGATAGATTTTGGCGCTATGTACATGGCTCGCAAACAAGCCGAAAACACAAAAAAAGACGCATAATTCTGCTGAAAAAAACACCTGCGTCACGCAGGTGTTTTTTTCTTGCTTATTTTTTCTTGCGATGAGTAATCTGCGGGGTATTTGGTCGATGCTCAATATTTTTTTGTGAACCTATTTGCAAATTATCCTCTTGGCTCAACAAAGAATTTATAATATCCATCGGATTTTTACCTTGCGATAATTGTTGTTTTGCAACTTCTGTTGCAACAGATTGCACAACGGCATTACGAAAAGCATTTTGTGCTTCAATTTTGCTTTGCTCGGCAATTTTATTTTCTTTTTCTGTAAATTTACGATGAAAGCGTGCAAACTCATACAGCGGATCTCCTCCGCGTTTATATGTATCTAAACCGGTCAGCTTTGTTTTTTCATCAACTAACGCCTTAATACCGCCGCACTCGTTATCGCGATATAATTTCCAATCTTCTACAATTTCCCAATTTATGGCCTCGGCAACATTCAAAGGATTGATTGCCCCAAAATTAACTTCTTTAACATTATTTGCGTGATGATAAACAGTAATATTCTTTTCAAAGAACTCTTTATTTTCGCGCATTTTGCGTCTTGGATTCGTTAAAGATTGACACAAGCAAAAAGCCACCAAGGCAATTTTAAATTCCTCATTGCTTTTATAAACGATTTTCAGCGGCTCTCGCATTACCTCCGGAGTTTGTAAAACCAAATTTACGCAATAATCACTAAGATTCTGTAGTGCGTCCATTTGTTCGGGATGCAATTCAACATTGCAAATTATTGTGCAACTCATTGCCTGATCAATCAAACTCTGAATATCGTTTTGATCCATTTATTTTCCTTCTGTTAAATATGGTTTAAAGTATTCAACCATTTTTGAATAAACATCCTTCTTAAATTCTACAATCTTTTTAGTTGTTTCGTCAATATCGACCCACATCCAATCTCTAAATTCTGGTTCCTTGGTTTTAAGATTTATTTCTGATTCGCTTCCTTCAAACCTAAACAGAACCCAACACATTGCCTGACCTTTTTTCTTAAAACGAGCAGCAACATCAGGCGGAAAATCATATTTTAAAGGCGCATCAATTTGTGCCACCAATTTAACCGAAGTTACAGAAGTTTCTTCTTGCAACTCACGTCTTGCAGCTTCAACTATAGTTTCTCCTTTTTCGATTCCCCCTTGTGGAAATTGCCACTGCCCATGTAAATCTTTTCTTTCACACCATAACACCAAATTCTTGTTGTTACACAGAACAATTCCCACATTTTGCCTATACAAGCCATCCATTATTATAACCTATTGTTTGTTATAAATGCTCAAAGCTCTGATTGTATCGACAGCTCTCAACAATTGATAATCTTTTTTCAAATCTTCATCTTCAGAATCATCATTTTTGCCATCTTTTTTATTGTTTTCTGCTGTTTCGTTTTTCAATGCATTTTTCAATTCGGCTTCACTAATAGTTAACCCGTCAGTATTTAATTCCTCAACTTTTGCCGGTTTTACTTCAATATCAGGCTCGATTCCCTTGGCCTGAATAGAGCGTCCCGAAGGAGTATAATAACGTGCGGTGGTCAAACGAATTGCACCATATTTTCCAAAAGGAATAACACTTTGAACCGAACCTTTACCAAAAGATTTTTCTCCCAAAATAACAGCTCTCTTATGGTCCTGCAATGCTCCGGCAACGATTTCCGAAGCAGAGGCCGAACCATCATTAATCATTACTACAATTGGCAAACCGTTAACAATATCGCCTTCAGTTGCGTTATATTTCAAAGAGTCATCTTCGCTACGTGCACGAGTAGAAACAATCTCCCCCTCATTTAAGAACAAATCCGAAATTGCAACTGCTTGATCAAGCAAACCACCGGGGTTATTACGCACATCTAAAATCACACCTTTAATACCGTTTTTGGTCTTTTTTTGCATTTTTGCAATTTCTTTTTCAATGGTTTTATCGGCTTCCTCGCTAAATGAAGAAATACGAATATAAGCAATATCTTTTGCCTTAATTCCGCTTTTGATTGATTGAATTTTTATTTCTTCACGCTTTAGGACAACATCAAAAGGCTTTTCGCTGTTACGACGAATAGTCAGCTTAATTTTTGTTCCGGGTTTTCCACGCATTTTATCAACAGCCTCATTTAAGGTCATTCCGATAACCGGAGTCCCGTCCAACGAAATAATATAATCGCCTGGTTTTAGTCCTGCTCTGAATGCCGGAGTATCATCAATCGGCGAAACCACTTTTACCACACCGTTTTCCATTGTAACTTCGATACCCAATCCGCCAAATTTTCCTTGTGTTTGCTCATTCAAATACTTAAAACTTTTGGCATCCAAAAAACTGGAGTGCGGATCAAGAGAAGACAACATCCCGTTCATTGCTGATTCTAACAATTTTTGGTCGGTTACTTCTTCAACATAAGACACTTTTGTTCTTTCCATAACTTCGCCAAAAAGGTTTAGCATTTCATAAGTGTCAAATTGTTCTTCTTTTGATTGGGCTTGTTTGTCGGCAGCAGTAACACAACCTGATGCAAACAAAAGACCAAAAGTCAAAGTAGAAATCATTAGTTTTTTTAACATGTTCATATTCCCGTTTTAAGTTTAATTTGCAATCCACGCTAAAGGATCAATTGGTTTATTGTTTTTTCTTAGCTCAATGTAAAGATGTGTATCGTTACTCTTAGGCATTTGTCCCACCGGCTCTCCGGCCAACAACATCTGCCCAACTTCACAATCAATACTTTCCATTCCTGCCAACAAAGACATATATCCGTCTCCATGCTCAATAATAATTAATTTTCCATATCCGCGGAAAGGTCCCGCAAAAATAACCGATCCGTCATATGGAGAAATAACCTGCGCTTGCGAACGTGTTTTTATCGAAATACCTTTTGATGTTACACCTTTTGAAGTTTCTTCTCCATAAGAAACAACGATTGGTCCGCGAGCCGGCATAGGCAGTCTTCCACGAGCTTTAGCAAAATTCTTTGCTGTGTCTTTCATAAAGCTTTCCGATGCCTTTGGAGCAGTCGTTTCGGGTTGTTCAACCGTTATTCCCTGTTCTTTCAACCGAGCTTCGCGTTCGGCTCTTTCCCGCGCCTCTTTTTCACGCCGCAATCTTTCAGCTTTTTCTCTGGCTAACCTTTCACGTTCCAGTTTATCTAACAATTCTTTAACATCTTTTGCTTGTTCTGCCAAGCGTTTAATTTTTTGTTTAGTCTCTTGCGACTGTGTTTGCAAATTTTTTTGTATAGCAGATTTTTGTGCCATTAATTTTCGCATTTGCGCATGCTCTTTTTCTAAAGAAGTTTTGCTCTCAGCAATTTTAGATAATTGAGTTTCGATGCTTTTCTTTTTATCACTAATATTTTGTAACTTTAATCGTATTTTTTCAGCTTCTTCTGATAAATATGCGCTTGTTTCACGCAGTAACATTGCGCTACGTATAATATCTACCGGCGATAATGGCTGTACAAACAACGACTCTGTGGGTTTAAGAGCCAAATTTTGCAAAGCATAAAGAGTCTGTATCAAGTTTTTATCTTCTGTTGTAAAATCCGCTTCTGCAACTTTTAAATCTTCCTGTAATTGCAAAAGTTCTTTTTCTAAACCCGATGTTTTATCCTCAATATTTTGAATTTGTTTGGCCTTTGTTACCATTGTCTTGCTTATTTGTGACAATTCACGTCCGACCTTTTCACTTTCTTGTTGTAAAAGTTTTTGCTTGGTATTTTGCTGCTGAACTTGTTTTTGCACATTTTCGAGATCTTGTTTTGATACGGTTGCGGCCACAGCACTGCCTGAAATCAGTGCCGCCACCACAAAACATATAAACAAATCTCTGCGTTTCACAACAATAGTCCTATTCTTTTACCAACAAAGATTTTCCTGTCATTTCTTTAGGTTGTTCGATTCCCAACAAATCAAGCAAAGTCGGAGCAATGTCAGCAAGTTTTCCTTTTTGCAAAGCAACAATATTTTTAGGAGCATTAATCAATACAGCCTGAACATCACCGATTGTGTGTGCGGTATATGGTTGACCGGTAACCTCATCAACCATTTTTTCGGCATTACCATGGTCAGCCGTCACTAAAATTACACCATCAACATCTTTGATTGCCTTAACAACCCTTCCCAGACACACATCGACGGCGGCAACGGCTTTTAATGCTGCTTCCATAATCCCGGTATGTCCGACCATATCTCCGTTTGCAAAATTACAGATAATGACGTCGAATTTTTTATTTTCAATTGCATCTACTAACTTGTCGGTAACTTCATAAACAGACATTTCTGGTTTCAAGTCATAAGTTGCGACTTTCGGACTTGGAATCAAAATTCTCGATTCGCCATCGAATTCTTTTTCTTCTCCGCCATTAAAAAAGAATGTAACGTGAGCATACTTTTCGGTTTCGGCGATACGCAATTGAGTTAACCCGTTTTTAGAAACGACTTCTCCAAAAATATTTACCAACGCTTCCGGAGGAAACATTGTTTGCATAAAACGGTTATGGTCGACCGAATATTCGGTCATACCAACAGCAATTGAAAGTTTAAGGACTTTTTTTCGTGCAAAACCTTCAAAAGTTTTATCGGCTAGCGCATATAAGATTTCTCTGGCTCGATCGGCACGAAAATTTGCCATTAATACCGCATCCCCGTCCTCCATTCCGACATAATTTCCAATTACGCACGGGACGACAAACTCGTCGCTCACTTTGTCGGCATATGAAGCTTTTATTGCTTCATCGGCAGTAGCAAATCTTTTGCCATCCGCCAAAACCAAGTTATTATATGCTTTTTCAACCCTATCCCATCGTTTATCTCTGTCCATGGCATAAAAACGTCCGGATAAAGTTGCTATTTTTACCAACTCTAAATTGATTATGTCTTTTTCAAAGTCTGCCAAAAAGTTAACAGCCGATTCCGGTGGAGTATCACGCCCGTCCAAAAATGCATGAACGCAGGTTTTTATGCCATTTTTATTTAAGATTTTTGCCAAAGCAACAATATGTGCTTGTGACGAATGCACACCACCCGGCGACATCAACCCCATCAAATGACAAGTTTTTCCGTTTTGCTTTAGGGTTGAAATAAGTTTTTGTAAAACGGAATTGTTTTCAATATTTCCATCTTTTATTGCCATATCAATTTTCGGCAAATCCTGCATAACAACGCGGCCGGCTCCCAGGTTGGTATGTCCAACTTCAGAGTTTCCCATTTGTCCGTCAGGCAAGCCCACAGCTAAACCCGAAGTTTGTATTAAGTTATGCGGATACTCTTTCAAATATTCGTGCCAATTAGGCGTGTTTCCTTGTTCAATAGCATTATCAGGTGTTATTTTTTCGCGATAGCCCCAACCGTCAAGAACCAACAGCATCACAGGTTTCTGTCTCATTTCTTTTTCCCTTTTTCAATTCTTTTTGTTCAAGATTATATATAATTACAGAAAGAATAAAAGTATAATTGTGTGTTTATTCAATTCGTTGCATAAGTTCTTTCCAAATCTGTGCTGGCAAAGTACCGCCACCGATTCCCTTCATCGGAGAATTATTATCATTACCAAGCCAAACAACAGCGGTATACCCTTTAGCAAAACCTGCAAACCAAGCGTCACGATAATCTTGTGAGGTTCCAGTTTTTCCAGCTGCAAAATAAGGTAATTGCGCCCTTTTACCGGTTCCGGATTCGATAACTTTCTGCAACATATAAGTAATTTTTTCGGCACTTTCCTGAGAGATAACTCTCTGCTTTTCATCAGCGATTCGTTCATAAATTTTATAGCCGTCCTTAGTATATATTTCGGTAATAGAATATGGCCAATTTGCAAATCCTCCGTTAGCGATGGTCGAATACGCTACAGCCATATCTATAATCTTCACTTCAGAACTTCCCAAAGCCATTGCCGAGCTGTTTTCAATCGGTGTGCTGATTCCCATTTTGTGAGCAAGACTTATAATTTTTTGTTTTGAAATTTTTGAACTCAAATCAATTGTTGCCAAATTTAATGACCGACGAAAAGCGTCGGTTAGCGAAACCTCGCCATAATATTTTTTATCATAATTTTCCGGTTTCCATTTTCCGACGGTTATAGGCTTATCTTCAATAATATCATCAGGCTCAAAACCGTTTTCCAGCGCAGTCAAGTACACAAAGGTCTTAAACGAAGACCCCGGTTGACGCAAAGCCTGAGTTGCCCTGTTAAATTGGCTTTTGGCATAGTCAACGCCTCCGACCATAGCCCGAACGGCCCCGCCGTTATCAATAACAACAATAGCTCCGTTAGTGACATTTTTATCTCGATTCGCTTCAATAGTTTTTTGCAAAATTTCTTCAGCCGCCTTTTGAATTTTACCATCCAAAGTTGTGTAGACATTTATATCAGCATCTCTTTCTCCGATATAAGCATTAACTTCATTATAAACCCAATCGCCGAAATATTTACCGATTCCGAAACTGTATTTATTATTTCCAATAGGCATTTTCAAAGCTTGTTTTTTCTGAGTTTGTGAAATTTTGTGATTATTAATCATGTTTTGCAAAACAACACCGGCTCTTTCTACCGACCGTTGTCGATTCGATACCGGATTATATCTTGCTGGTGCTTTTAACAGGCCGGCCAAAATTGCGGCTTCCATCATGTTTATATCGCGAGATGTTTTATGAAAAAACTTTTGTGACGCGGCCTCAATACCATAAGTTCCGGCTCCCATATATACACGATTAAGATACAATGTTAAAATTTGTTCTTTACTAAAATGTTTTTCCAGCCAAAAAGCCATCAAAAGTTCTTGCACTTTTCGTTTAATGCTTTTTTCGGAACTTAAGAACAGATTTTTGCTGACTTGTTGGGTAATAGTACTTGCCCCCTGGACATAACGACGATGAATAACGTTTACAACCATCGCTCTTGAAAAACCTATAACATCAAAACCAAAATGCGAATAAAATCTGCGATCTTCAGTTGAAATTACGGCATCTAAAACATATTGTGGCAAATCTTTGGCATAAACTATATCCGAATAAACACCCCCATACGATTCTATTTCTTGCCCGTTTTCGTTCAAAATGGTTGTAGCTGGCAAACGAGTTCTTTCAATTGCGGCTTTTATATCAGGCATAGTCAGCCAACAATAAAACACATACACGCCGACTGCTAACATAATAGACAATAAAAATAACAACAAAGGTTTCAGCCACCACCGCTTGCATACCTTTTTGCGACGTACTTTTGTGGATTTAACTTTTCTTTTTGTTTTGGTATTGTTTTTCTTTGTTGTCTTTTTAGGTGTTTTCTGAATCATTGGTATCTCTTATAATTAACAGTATAATAAATTAACCCTTTATACATACATCCGGAGCACGCAAGTATAAAGGTTTGGGATAATCCAAATTTTTTTTCAAATAACGATTCTCTCCGCATCTGGCCAAAGCTTTTATCGGAGGCAAGTCTTCCATTCTTATCACGTGCAAACTTAATCCGGATGGCTTATTAAGAAAACGCTCTACTCCGTCTCCAATTAAGGAAACTTTTTTGTTTCTTAACTTGTTTATAATATCTTCGTAAACTAAAGCTTGTGGCTCACAAAGAGATTTTTTGTGCATATCAAAAGCTTGAAAATAAAAATCACTTCGCTTGGTTTCAATAATTACGGCATTAACTTCTGCCAACTCATCGGGCATCATATCTTCGATATATGCTTCAAAAGCAGAAACTCCAGTAAGTTCCGTATTAGGTAGAGCCAATCCCAAAGTTCTGGCGGCAGAAAGCGATGAACGAACTCCGGTAAAGGATCCCGGACCGGTGCAGACAGTGATTAGATCCAATTCATTAATTTTTAAGCCATTATCGGTAAGGGCTTTTTGGATTGCTGGCATCAAAGCTTCAGCTTGCCCGAAGTCCATTTTTTGAACAGATAATGCAATGACAACTCCGTTTTTCATCAAAATGACTGAACAACTTTGAGCCGTGGTATCAAACGCTAAATTAATCATCTTTCTGTTTACCAAATTACTTTTATAATTTACTTACGATAGCATTAACTTATATTATATACATCAAAAATAACAATATTTTTTTGAAGCACAATGAGTAAAGAATTGCTTTTAAACATGTTTTATGCAGCACCGGAGTTGTGGTATACTCTTTTGGTGTTGTTGCTGTTGCTTTTTATAATCATTGCTTTCTTGTACTATAACATCTTAAAGCTTCGCCATAAAAACTATTTTATTAAACGCAACGAGGATCGTTATGCTGAAACAATGAATGCTAGCAAAGACGGATATTATATCTTTGTTTATCCCGATGATCAAATTAACGATTCGCAACAACAAACCACAGAATATTGCTCTCGTCGACTGGCAGTTATCCTTGATTTACCGAACGGAATAAACTCCACTCTCGGAGAAGTTTTGCACCATTTTTATAAAGATGATGTTGAAAAGATTCGCAAGTATATTACTCGTTTACAAGAAGACGGAGTATCGTTTGAAAACAAGTTTTTACTTAAAAACGGCAAATCTCTTAACCTTAGCGGAGCTCGTATCAGCGGAGCTGACGGTAGTGTTTACGGCGATATTATCTGGTTTAGAGACATAAGCGGTGAAGCAACATATGTCGAAAGAATAATAAAAGAACAATCAAAACTAAAAAAAGAACTGCAGCATGTAGAAGCATTGGTAGATAACTTGCCATACCCCGTCTGGCTGCGAAATTCTTCCCTAAATCTGGAGATGGTAAATAAAAAATATGCCGAATTCGTTGATTGCTTTGATAAAAGAGCCGTGGTTGCCGGCAACATGGAAATTGACAGCGGTAATGATGATAGCCAAATTAGGCAGCTTGCAATAGCCGCACAAAGTGACAATCGTCCTCACAGTTGCCATATCAGCCGTAATCGCGATGGAAGACGTTTTTGCTTTGAGGCAATTGAAACCCCGTTCCACGCCGAAGACAGTCTTGATAAAATTGCTACAGTAGGTGCTTTATATAATATCAGCGAACTTGACGAACTCAAACATAATATAAAAGAAAATCAAAATTCTAATCTTGAAATTTTAGGAACATTGGGGACAGCATTTGCAGTATTTGACAACAACTTCAAATTGTCGTTTTACAACCAGGCATTTAAAACTTTGTGGCGTTTTGATGATGAGTGGCTTAATACAGGCAGAACATATGGCAACTTTTTAGATAATTTGCGTGAACGCCGTTTGTTACCCGAAGTTCCTGATTATCCATACTTCAAAAGTGAAGAACAAAAAATGTTCAGCACAATTATTGAACCTAAAGAAGACTTGCTACATTTGCCGGACGGTCGTTCATTACGTCGTGTTCGTGCCCAGTATTTAAAGGGAGGATTGGTTTTTGCTTTTGAGGACATTTCTGACCGTTTGGCTGCCAGCCGAGAATACAACTCATTAATGAGCGTTCAGCAAGAAATACTTAACAATATTGAGGAAGCGGTACTCATTTTTGCGGGCAATGGTCGCCTAAAACTCTATAATCAGGCATACGTTGATTTGTGGAATGCACCGGTTAGCGAGCTTGATAATGAGCCGACCTTTAATGACTTAATTGAAATGCAAAAATCATTTTTTAGCGATGTTGCCAATTGGTCGGCGCTTAAAAAAGATATTGTTAAGCACCTGTTTAGTAACAATACAAAAACGTTTAGCCTGCGTCGTAACAGCGGAGATACGGTTGAGTGCTTTTCAACATTACTATCAAACGAGTCAATCATGGTCTTAATGCATAAATTGCCTGAAACTTAATTGTTTGACAAAGTAATTAATTTTTTTTACACTTAAAGAAAAACATAAAGAGGCATATACATGGGCGACGATATTTTTTCTGATCCGAAAAAAAATCAAGAAGGCAAAGAAGAAGATTCCAATATGGATTGGAAAAAAAGTGGCTTTGACAAGCACGAACGCATGACGCTTAAAATCAATACCAAAGAAGCCGAAATGTATAACGCTAATAAAGAGCGTAAAAATAAACCTCAAGTTAAAGCCCGTACCCCACTCGATGTTCCGAAGGGATTTAAAAGAATTCGTAAAAAAATTCGCGATTCGTATGATGATGAAGATGAGGACGAGGGCGAGTATATTTTAGTTCCGGTTTTTATGGATAAAGAAATATCATCTCTTGAAAAAGCTTTGACCCCGCAAGAGAAAAAACAACTTGAACAAATGGAAAAAGCTCGACCCGAAGACGTTAATATTCGTCAAACGGTAGAAAGAGATATGCGCTTGCAACAAGTGGAGAAAGCTCTCAAAAAATCAGGTGTTGAAATTGACCGTAAAGCTGTTGCCAAAGAACGTACACATGTTACAGAAATCAATGCCAAAGGTTTAGTTGAAGAAGGCCTCAAAAAACGCAAAAAAACAAAAGAACAAAGCCTGCAGTCCAACAAAGAAGATAAACCGACCAAACCGGCAAAAGAGTTACCAAAAATCAAAAACCCGGAAGATAAAGAAATTAGAAAAGCTTTAATTGACGATGCGGAAAAAGAAAAGCAGTCCGTCAAAAAGACTATTGAACGCCAACAACAGGAAAAATCCGAAATTGATGCCGTTACCAAAGAAAAACTAAATCAACAAAAAGTTGCCGAGCAAGAAGCTTTAACAGAAGAACAACACAAAGAACAACCTCAAAAACAAGAGGAAAAGCAACCAGAAAAGCCTCAAGAGCAAATAAAACAGCCTGAACCGGAACAAAAGACTTTGCAAGAAGAAAATAAAGAACGGGAAAAACATGAAACAGAGGAAGAGGATGTTCGCCGCCTTATTTTGGAAAAAAGTGGGCGGATAGCACCTGAAACACCCCCTGAAACAGAATCCGAAAAATCAAAACAATTGGAAAAAGAAATTAATCAAAACCAACGTGTACTCAAAGAAAAAGGTTATAGCAGATAATTATACATACCCTCCGGTTTGATGCGTTCTGTTTTTATTAAACAAGTTGTCTACAATATTTTCCATATTTTCATTCTCTTTGGATTCTATAATATAGACTATTTTTGTTTCTCTTTCTGTAAGCGGTTCGTTAATACCCATATTATCATAAAACTGTTGGCTTTTACGTTCTAATTCGTCGGCCTCTTTGCCGTGTCCTTTTTCGCTGTACAAAGAAGCGAGCATCTTATTCGCATTAGCAATTTGCTGGGTATAGACCCCCTCATCGGCCAAATTTATTACATTAGAATACGCCCACACAGCTTTTTCATAATGTTCTGTTTGTGTATACATATCTCCGATTCGTCCCCATGCTGTTATATTACGAGGATTAAGTTCGATTGACAATTCGAAGGCTGCTGTAGCCAATTCTTTATTTTCAAAAGCTGCCAAAGTTCCGAATATTGTAGCACAATTAGATGTTTCACACCATTTACGCTCTTTTTCTTCGCCAATGGGCATATTCTTTATTTTAGCAATATTATTGTCAATTAAGGCTTCCAATAATACCAAAGCCAAAGAGCAATCACCCTTTGCAATATGGAATATTGCGGCATTTTCCTGAGGTAACATTTTTTCGGTATCAATTTTTTTGAATCGTCCATTCAAGCACAAATAAATAAAAAATTTTATCGCTGTAATAGTCTGAATTATATCATCTTCGCTATTAAGGTGTTGGTTTTTATACATTACTGTTTGAGCAATTTTAGGTTCGTCAACCCCTCTTTCCAACAGGTCAACAATCAACCCTAACAGATTTTTTAATTTTTGGGGTTTAAGACGATATTGAAAAACATCAGCCACCTTAAAATCCACATCAGAAAATTTTGTATTTTTATTCCAATCAAAATCCATTTCTGACATTTTTTTTCTGTTGTCAGGAGCAACGTTCTCTTCATCGTTTGATTCGATAATTTTACGATCAAGACGGGTATCTACGCCGCGCATTATTATTTTTTCTCTTCTGCGTTTACTTTTTGCAGCATCTAAGGTTGATTTGATATACCGCACGAAAATCAAAACAAAGAATAAAAATATTACAAGCAAAAACAATAAAATAGCCCAAAATTTACTGTCAGGCAAAGATGATATATAATCAATCACCTGCAGGTATGCTCTTTCAGCATAAAAAAGTACAATTTTCGAAAAATCAAAAATATTATTCATTGATTGCCCGTGGTTGTTTACAAAAAGCTTTTTTCAAAGTATAAATTAATATATTACTTATTAAAAAACAATAAAGAAGATACGCGCTCATGGGATATTTAGCAAACAAAAAGCATCAGGCTCATATTAATACCTTTTTAAAAATTGTTATAATCTTTTCAGCCATAATAACTTTTGCATCATTTGGCAAAAATATTTTTTTGCAGGCATTTAATGAGTATCGTTGGCAAATACTCTTGTTGCTATCACTCATTTTTATTTATACCCTGTTTCGGCGTTTTTATCTTTATATGATATTTTCGTTTCTTTTATTGAGTATCAATTTTTTTGCTGTTTCTTCAGTGACCGATTTTTACAATCAACAGCAGCCCTCTTCAACAAAAGTTTTGTTTGTTTCCAAAGTTACGGATACATCACATCTGTTTGATGTCATTTCTCAACAGATGCCTGACATTATTGCTGTTTCTAAAGTTGACGCACCATATTTCTCTGCCCAGGAAGCAATTCCCGAACAATATAATTTTTTACATTCACCGGATATGAGCGGTGGTTTTATGCTTTCAAGAACTGATGCTATATTTTCTGGGCGTATCAATTTGGGTACTAAGGTTTTTGCCAGTTTTGTTAAAATCCAAACAGATTCATCGCCAACCACCTTTGTTGCAGTTGATTTTTCTCATCTCAATATTTTGCAAATTGAACAGGCTCTTAATGCTCTTTCATCATTTGTTGCCGAACAAGACGATCCTGTAGTTGTTTTTGGAAACTTCAATACAGTCGCCTGGTCTCGGCCACTCAGTAAATTTATTTCCAAACATAATCTGGTTGTAAAAAACGGCTTGTGTGACAATGTTCGTAACATTTTCATCCCACAAAAGCATTACATTTTAGCATATGAAAAAAGCAAAATTTCGGGAAAAATAATGCTTCCTTATTTAAATTCTTTTTCATTGTTTACCAGATTTTAGCTTTTATTGCTATATACCTTAAGCAAAATGATTTTGTTTAAGGATTTAGGTAAAAATGAGCATTTCTAAGTTAAAATCAAAACAACTATATACTACATGTAATCCTCAAAAATTCGACTTTACAACCACGGCCGAACTTGCGGAAAGGATGTCGGCACTGGGGCAGGATAGAGCAATCAGTGCGGTTGAACTTGGTATTAATATTAAGTCTAAAGGGTATAACCTTTTTTGCCTTGGTCCTGAAGGTACCGGAAAAACCAGTTTAGTTAAACGCATTCTTGAAGAAGAATCAAAAAAACGTCCCACTCCATGTGATTGGGCTTATGTTTATAACTTTGATGAACCGTATAAACCTCATAGTATCAGTTTTCCTGCCGGTCAGGCTTGTGAATTTGCCAAGGATATTGATAAACTTATTGATGACTTCAGCGTAGCTATTCCGGCTGTTCTTGAAAGCGACGAATACAAAGCCGGTGTCAGTATCATTCAAGAAAAATATAAACATAAAAAAGACGAGTATCTGCGTATTTTGCAAAAAAAAGCCAAGGGTAAAAATGTATCGTTGTTGCATATGCAGGTAGGTCTTGTTGTCGCTCCGGTTAAAAACGGTGAAGTTTTGAGTCCTGAAGTATTTGATAGTTTGCCGGAAGCAGAAAAAAAACAATTGCTTGAAGACCTCAATTTAATGCAGGAAGAAATCGAAAAAATTGCTAAAGATTTACCCGAATGGGAGGATAAGCAACGTCGTGAACATAATTTATTGCGTGAAAAATTCATTAAAATAGCTGTTAAAAATCCGATTGATACCTTGCGCCAAAAATATAAAGGTCATCGTGAAATCAACGATTTTCTTAAAAATATCCAAACTCATATTATCTCAAATATTGACGATTTTCTGCCCGCCGAAAGCGAGAATAATACTTCTTCAGCCGAAGAAGATGCTTTAAGCGCATTGCTGTCAAAAATGAACCGTCAGGAAGAAGATAAGTTTGCCAAGTTCAAGGTTAATGTGATTGTTAAAAACGAACCCAACTCAGGAGCCCCGATAGTTCATCTTGATCATCCGACACAAGGTAATTTGGTTGGGCGAGTTGAACGTATTCAACAGTACGGAGCTTTGCTTACCGACTTTACATTGATTAAAGCCGGAGCTTTACATCATGCTAACGGCGGATTTTTATTAATTGATGCCCGCAAGCTCCTTTTGCAACCATTTGCGTGGGATTCGCTCAAACGAGCTCTTGCCTCAAAAAATATTAAAATAGAATCCCCTGGTGATGAAACTAGCTTTACCACTATTTCTCTTGATCCGGAGCCGATACCTTTAGACGTCAAGGTTATCTTGACCGGAGATGAAGAACTTTATGATTTGTTGTCTGAACGTGATCCTGATTTTTCTGACTTTTTCAAAGTTGAAGCTGATTTTGGTACCATCATGGATCGCAACGACAAAAACGAGATTGAATATGCCAAACTGATAGGCTCTCTTTCCAACAAAAAGAAACTGCGTAGCCTTAATAAGCAAGCGGTTGCTCGCGTAATTGAACATTCATCGCGTCTTGCAGATGATGCCAAAAAATTAACCGCTCATATCGCCTCAATTGGCGACTTGCTACGTGAGGCAGATTATTGGGCGCGGGAATCTAACTCAAAACAAATCGGCAAAAAACATATTGATATGGCAATTGATGCCCAAATCTATCGTAGTGACCGTATCAAACAATCTATGCTTGAGCAAATTGATGATGGCACCATATTAATGGATACCCAAGGTTCCAAAGTAGGGCAAATTAATGGCCTAGTTGTTTATAATTTTTCACGTTTTTCATTTGGCAAACCGGCCCGTATTACGGCTCAAGCCCGGATTGGTAACGGAGAATTTGTTAACATTGAACGCGAAACCAATATGAGCGGTCCGATTCATACCAAAGGCGTGCTAATTTTACAATCGCTTATAGCCAATCGATTCGCTAAAAATTCACCACTATCTCTTTCTGCTTCAATTGTTTTTGAACAATCATACGGTGGGGTTGACGGTGACAGCGCATCATCAACAGAATACTACTGTCTGCTGTCGGCAATTGCTAACATTCCAATCAAGCAGAATATCGCCGTAACCGGTTCTATCAATCAATTTGGTGACATTCAGCCAATCGGTGGCGTTAATGAAAAAATTGAAGGCTTTTTTGATGTCTGCAAACATCGCGGTTTAACTGGTGATCAAGGTGTAATCATTCCGCGAACCAACATTGGTAATTTAATGTTGCGTGAAGACGTAATTGAGGCCGTAAATGAGGGCAAATTCCACATTTATGCCATTGATAATGTTGACGACGGCATTGAAATCCTTACTGGCATCAAAGCCGGCAAGCCTAATGCTAAAGGCGAGTTTCCTAAAGGCAGTATCAACTGGCAAGTCAAGCGTGCTTTGGATAAGTTCTATGAATTACACGCTCAATATGCTAAAGAAACATTTGGCCACATTGTTTGCTAAATCTGTTGCAACAAAAACAACATTATATGACGAAAATCAAGGTTTGACAACTTTGCTTTTCTATATACTACAAACGTTATTTACAAACGATACGCATTATTTCCTTTTTGTCCATAGAACTTTTGTTCGTTTTATCATATAAATTAACTTGGCGTCGTTCTACTTTCATATTTTCATTCTTTTTACCAAGATACTCATCCAGACCAGCATCGTGTAATTTTTTTTCCACATTCAGCATTGTTTCTCGCATTAATTTAACTTGATTCTGTGCCAACGATGTAGCTGATTCTGCTTCCCCGCTTATTTCTGCGTGACTTAGCATTCCCATACAAAACTTAGCGCTACAAAAACCTAGACCTTCGCAAGATTTATACCCTTCAATGGTAGTGCCACAATGAAAAACCGTTCCTTTAGTATCGTAGAAATTAATATCATCACGCCCGTATAAATCAATCTTGTTTACAGCATTTCCATTCTTAGCCAACACCATAACAATCTCAGGTGGAGTGGGCATCTCTTTTATAATCTCAGATAATACTTTATATTCTTTACTATCCTTAACATTAATTCCAGTTTTATATCCCAAATCGGATAATCTTGATGCGTTTTTTTCAACTTCATCAAGATGTCTCAATCTTGTTTCAATATTGGTACGCGTTTGGGTCATATAATCATATTCAACCGCCAAATCTTTTTGTAAATCTTCCGGGATGGTATATACCGCCATATATATCCCTTTTTCCTCGTCAGACATAAACATATCAGCCTTCGAATACAATGCCTTCCAACCTTGTTTCATGCTCTGACGATTTTCAATTTTTTGTTGCTCCGCTTTATCATTATGATTCTTAATTCCTCCACAGCTACCAGCCACAATTGCTGTCGTTGCAAATACTGCGGCAGCCTTAGTATGAAGCTTTTGACGGATCTTTTCCAGAACAGTCGTTTTACCCATATTTTCCCCCCATAGCAAAAATAAACAAACTGTACGCCAACCACCATGTGAATTCTTATAACATGAAAATAGTCAACCTACATACAGGATAACATATTCTCGATTACTAGTCAAGAACACCAGAAAATATTAAAAGCATGATTAAAAAGCACCACCTCTGCCTCAATCATATAGAAAATATCAGGAGATTTTACTGCTAAATCTGCTTTAACAATTCATCTCTTGATAGGCTGAAACCACTGTCAATCCACTCTTGTTTCAGTCTGTCAAGGGTTGCACCAATCAGAGAATTTTCAGTTTTTCCGGCTTTGATAATATCTTTGCCACTAACAGGAAAAATAGGTACTATTTCATTATAGATACTTTCTTTCATATCCACCAAATGTTCCGGAACAATCTGTTGTTTAGAAGCTTCTATCAACAATTTATCAAGACAAAACTCTTTACCATATGTAAAAATCACTTTTTTACGCAATTTTGGCTCAAGTATATTTTCAATTCCAATTTTATCATTTGACCAGGCAATTAACATTTCTTTTTGCCTCTTTGTCAAATGTAACCTCATTGCGATATTTTCAGCTAACGTTTTATTGGGAAAATACAGTACAAAAAGTCTCCTCATTGCATTTGGCAAAATATTACTTGATTTTTCCAACTTGCTTAAAAAATCCAGGTTATCCAAATACTCTGATTTTCCGAGCCAATTGCCTAAAATTTCATTTTCAAGCATAACACCTATAACGCTTGCCGCATTAGGAGTTAAAAGGATTTTTATGAACTCATCACGAATTCGCTCAATTGATACATTTTTTAATCCATCTTTGTTATCGATGCAGGCTTTAAGAGCTTTTTTATCCATTGGAGTTTTTGCAAACAACGAGTAAAATCTGAAAAATCGCATAATTCTCAAATAATCTTCCTTAATCCTTTGTTCAGGTTTACCGATAAAACGCACAATTCCCTTTTCAAGATCATCAATGCCATTATAGTAATCAAAGACATTTCCCTGCTCATCAGCGTATATAGCATTAATTGTTAAGTCACGACGCATGGCGTCTTCTTCCCAGTTGTCGGTAAATTCGACTTCTGCATGACGTCCATCAGTTTTTATATCTTTTCGCAATGATGTTATTTCGAGTAAAGTATCATTAATCAACACACCGAGAGTACCGTATTTTAACCCGATAGGAATAGTCCGCACATTGGCATCTTCACAGGCATCAGCTAACTCATCGGGCGACAAATCGGTTGACAAGTCAAGATCAAAGCCACTTTTTCCAGCCAAAGCATCACGTACCGCACCACCGACAAAACGTACAGTTCCCCCGTGATTTCGCACAATATCAAAAATTTTCAAAATTCTGCTGTCAGTAGTTATTTTATTGATGTCTAAATACTTATCTTTAATCATTTTAAACCTGTCATTAAATCCGGGGTTGTAATGTTTAATATTTTTTTGTATTTATATAACCAAAACCTAACCATAAAAAAGGATAAACACAATGAAAAAAATCGGATTTATCACCGTTGTCTTTTGTTTTTTTGCATTTTTTGCACACGCTGAAGCACCACAAAAAATAGGCGAATATAATGATTGGGATGCATTTTTCTTTCGCGAAGGCAAAAATATTGTTTGTTACATGGCCAGTTCTCCCCAAAAGTCCGAAGGAAAATATACTCAACGTGGCAATGTTTATATGGTAATTACTCACCGTCCTGCTGATAAAACTTATGATGTAGTCAACTTTGTCGCTGGCTATACCTATAAAAACAGCGCTCCGGTTACCGTAAAAATCGGCAAAGAAACCATAACCGATATTTTCGTTGACGGCGATAAGGCTTGGGCTATGAATGCTACTGCCGACAAAAAACTGGTTGATGCTATGAAAAGAGGCGAACGTTTATTGATTGAAGGGACCTCAAGCAAAGGAACTTTAACCAAGGATTCTTATTCGCTTAAAGGCTTTACTGCTGCATATCGTGCAATTAGTTCAAAGTGCCGTCGATGAGCGATAAAATCGAACTCATAGGACTTTCCAAAGAAGAACTTCAAGAGCATTTCAAATCTCTTGGAGAACCTTCATTTCGCGCCAAACAAATTTGGCAATGGGTTTATTTTTATGGCAAAACTGATTTTGCCGAAATGACCAACCTTTCAAAACCTCTACGTGAAAAATTAGCGGAATATTTTGAACTTTCTCGTCCCAAGATTGTTGATGAGCAAATTTCATCTGACCGCACCCACAAATGGCTGCTTGAATTTAAGGACGGGCAACGGGTTGAAATGGTCTATATTCCGGAAGAAGACCGCGGAGCCGTCTGCATATCTACCCAAGTCGGTTGTGCCATGGGGTGCAAATTTTGCCACACCGGTAGCCAAAAACTCACTCGCAACCTGACCGCAGGTGAGATTGTTTCCCAGTTTATGGTTGCCCGCGATGTTTATAAAGAATGGAATTTGAAAGAACAAGCGCGCATGCTTTCAAACATTGTGGTTATGGGCATGGGCGAGCCTTTTCAAAACTATGATAACCTCTGCCGTGCGGTTAAAATCATATCCGATGGTGAGGGCATAGCACTGTCCAAACGCCGTATAACCGTTTCTACGTCAGGCATAGTTCCGCATATTCCGAACTTTGACGCCGAGGTCGGCACTCGTCTGGCAATCAGCCTGCACGCCCCGAATGACGAACTGCGCTCACAAATAATGCCGATTAACAAAAAATATCCTTTGCCCGAACTTATGCAAGCTTGTCGCCAATATCAGGATAACAACGGCGGATACATTACTTTTGAATATCTAATGCTTAATAACTTTAATGACACTTACGCCCATGTGGCTGAGTTGATAAAATTGATGAAGCAATATGGCATTAATGCCAAATTTAACCTGATAGGTTTCAATCCGTGGCCGGGGTGTAATTTTGCTCCGAGTTCCAACAATCGTATTCATGCTTTTTCTGAAGAACTGCAAAAACACGGTTTTGCCGCTCCTATACGCACCGCCCGCGGTCAAGACATCCTCGCTGCCTGCGGTCAGCTAAAATCCAAGAAAGACACATAATTATTATTCAAACATCTCTTTCATAAACCTGTAGAGAGTTGTATAATTAACTTTTAATATTCTGGCAATTTGCCCTTTTTTAACGTTTTGAGATAATAATTCTAATATCAAATCTTTCTTTCCAGATAATTTTGTAATCTTGTTTTTTGAGCCTTTAACTCTGCCAATGTGCTTGCCCTCAGCCTTTAACCTGTCTAAGCTTTGCTTAGTTCTTTGTGAAATCAAATTTCTTTCTATTTCCGCCGATAACCCAAAAGCAAAAGCTAAAACCTTCGACTGAATATCATTTCCCAATTTGTAATTATCCTTGATTGTCCATACCTGACAACCTGTGTTCATGCAGTGGTGAAGTATAGACATTATTTGCAAAAGATTTCTTCCCAATCTACTAATCTCGCAGGCAATTATAATATCGCCTTGCCTAACTTTTCTTAATAATTTTCCTAATTTTCGTTTATCTAAATCATTTTTAGATGAAACAGTTTCCTCAATCCATTTATCAACGACAAACTTATTATTTTTAGCAAACTGTTCTATTTCAAAATGCTGATTTTCATTGTGTTGTTTATCTGTTGAAGTGCGTATATAGCCATAAATCATATTAAATCCTTTCAAAACATTTATCCAAGGATTTATTTTTTTACGGCTTATTCCTATATTGAAAAATAAGGAACGACTATTCACAATATTTTAAGGGTTTACGAGTACTATGTTAGGCGTTGAAATATCAGAGCATTTTTATTGTTGAAAATTAGACAAAAGTATGGTATAAATAAAAATAGCATTGATTTTTAATGTTCGGTTTAACGCAATATTTTAAGGAGACAAGATATGGTAAAAGTTGATGATATAAAGGCTTATGTCCAAGAAAAATTAGATGCAGGACAAAAACCTCAATTATATGCAAAAACAGCTCGCATAACCGCAAGAGAAGGCATTGTTGGGGAAGAAATTGTTACCAAAATGGCTGATGGTCATCAGGAAACAAAAAACGTTGTAAAAGAAAAAGGAGATATGGTTGCAACTAATCCAAATGGAGAGCAATATATCATTGATGCTAAAACTTTCGCAAAAAGATATGAGATAGATCCAGCTAATCCTAAACAATATCGTCCTAAAGGCGGAGCTCAGGAGTTTTTATTTTTGAAAGAAGATGTCCAATTTACAGCTCCATGGGGAGAGGAAATGGACATCAAAGCTGGCGGAGTTTTAAATATCAGCGGAAGAGACAGCGGAGATATTTATGGCATTCAACGCAAAGAGTTTAATGAAACTTATGCTCAATGCGATAAACAGGGAACTCCTCTGAGAATAAACCCTCAACAATTTACTAGATAGGAACCCCAAAGAGCCGGATTGGCTTATCCGGCTCTTTTGCTATTTCAATCTGATTTTTAAGGACGGTTTCCATGGAAGACTATTTTGTTGATTATCCTCATTTATTGAAGATTAACTTGGATTATTCAAAAGAAATATCTTTACAAATTGTCGAGGATAAAGATTCTATCGTACCAATAATGGAATATTTGGGAACTGATAAACAATCGGGCAACAATGTTATATCAAATTTAAAAAGGATCATCTTAATACAGCCAGAAGATGGCGGATATAGTTTATATCTTAAGGATGAATGTTTTGCGCACTTTAAAAAAGATGAAAAAAAACAAAAGATTGTTTTAGATACAGAACGTCCTCAAAAGCACCTGACCGCCTTTGAAATGCGCATGCTTGCTAGAAAAAGTATTGAACCACAGATATTTTCACGTGATGATATTAGTGAATTGAAACATTCTACGGATTTACATACACATTTTGCAGGTTGCTTGTCTCCTGAGGATTTAATAGAGGTAGGAAGGAAACACGATTTATCCATTTCTTCTGACATTTTATCTAAAAGTGGTATTGATATTTCAAAATATAATGGTAGAAACATAAAACTTGCTGATTTAACAGAAAGTGATTTACAAAAATATGCTTCTTCAATGCGTATTCCTTTAGAACAACAAGAAACTTTCAACAAGATGGAAGATATCTATGTTATGAGGGGACCTTTTACCAAAAATAAGGAATTATTTCCTGATTTGTTAAAAAAAGTAGCAGAAATACATGCAGGCGTCGGTATTAAATATGCAGAATTTTCACTATCTTCCGTTATAGGAGATATGGATGTCCTTAAAACAATACATAAAGAATTACCGCAGATTGAACAAGAAACCGGATGTAAAATACGTTTTTTAGCTGCTATGTGGCGACATTCGGATAAAGAATGGAATCAAGATGAAGTCGATCGTATAAAATCAGTTGCGCGAAGTCCATATATCGTTGGTATAGATTTTATGGGACACGAAACAAATTCTACGATGGAATTTGGCGAGGAGTTGAAAGAAATTGCAAAATGGGCTGCATTAAATGATCCAAGTTTCGTCATGCGTGTTCATGCAGGCGAAAATCCCTTGTTTCAAGATAACGTGAAAGATGTACTTAAAATCGTAAAAGAAGCAACTAAAGAAGCAGAAACCGAAAGTGGTAATACATTAAAGTGTCCTGCAATAAGAATAGGTCATGGTTTATATGGAGTTGATGAAGAGTGTTTGTCGCTATGTAAAGAAACAGGTGCTATTATAGAGTTTAATATGGCATCAAACCTATCATTAAATAATATTGATAGTATAAAAGATATTCCTCTGAAAAGATATATTGATAATGGTATAAGATTTGTTCTAGGCTCTGATGGTATGGGCATTTATTCTACAAATCCTGAACAGGATGTTATTCTTGCGCATGCCGCAGGAGTGTCAAAAGAAGAACTTATAGAGATGAACGAGTTCGAAGAGCAGCTGATAATTTCTAAAAGCCAACGTTTTGATGAAAAGAATGCCAGAATCCAAGAGCTACTCGATTCGGGAAAAACTTTTGAAGACATATTCAAGCCTGAATATAGTACTGCAAATGGTGAAACACACTATAATGGCAGTGTGCAACAACGCAAAAATGCAGAAATAAAGAGACTACAAGAATTTTTAAATTCGGAAATTTCCAGAGTAGGTGCGGAAACAGACCCAGACAAGGTCGCTAAAGTTATGGCGGATAAAATGCCAATTTTAGTTACTGGTGCTTCAGTAAAAGCTTGGCCGAATATTTCAAAAGAACAACAAGATGAAATACGCACCGCAATGCAAGTATTGGTTAATGTGGTTGACCCTAATAAAGCATATATTATGACAGGCGGTACAAATCATGGTGTTGAGAAGCAATTACATGAAGTTGCTCACTGTAGAAATCTTAAAGAAGCATCTCAAATAGCAGTTATTGGCACTCTTACAGAGGAAGCGGCTTACCAAGATAGGGCGAGTATCGAAGAAAATACAATCACTCACGCAGTTGTTTTATCATTAAACGGCAAAATCGCTAAAAGATGGTTTGATTTGCCTGATACAGTACTTAATGTTGTAGCAGAAAATAAAGGAGAAATGATAGCTATTGGAGGAGGAGGAATTGTTCGCGATATGATTCAAAGAGCACATAATATGGGGCTTGGAATTAATTTAATGAATGGACCAGAAGGTGCATCAACAGAAAAAGCTACAATTATGCCAGAATATGCTTTTGACGGAGCAAAGGGATTAATCGAAAAATTATATCACAAACATCCTGATATTTTTGTGAAGGATTTTGATATAAGGAACTTAAATGTGTATGTTGAAGATGCTCAAAAGGAGCAAAGAATTGCTCTTCGCATAAATGATTTAAAGTCTCAGCTTTCAAAAGACCAAGACAATACGAAAAAAAAACATACAGAATCGACAGTAAGAAAAACGAACCTACGAACAGCTTGCGCAAAGCACCGCAGTTGTCGAACGTAAGTGAGACTTGCAAGACGAACTCCTGAAAGGAGTTTGATGCTCCCTTAAAAAACGAAAAAAGGAACGCTGATTTGCGTTCCTTTCTTTCAGAATTGGTGGAGCTAAGGAGGATCGAACTCCTGACCTCTTGAATGCCATTCAAGCGCTCTCCCAGCTGAGCTATAACCCCGAGATCAAGACATTTAATAAAGAAATTCCGCTTAAATGTCAAGCATTAAATATCCAAATCATCAACGAACTTTGCACGCTCGATAATAAACTTAAAGCGCAACTCCGGATTTTTACCCATAATCCGCTCAACCTGCCGCCTTGTTTCAAAAGCCTCTTCTTTCCCCTCTTCAGTTCCGGTATCAGGCAACATAACACGGAGCAGGGTGCGTTTTTCTTTGTCCATAGTGGTTTCTTTGAGCTGTTGTGCGCTCATCTCTCCCAGACCTTTAAAACGGCTTATATCAGCCTTTGTATTGCCCTTAGTAACTTTTTTCAAAATCTGTTCTTTGTCGTCATCATCAAGGGCATAATAGTTTTTTCCGCCGGCGGCAATTTTATAAAGCGGTGGTGTTGCAATAAACAAATGTCCGTTTTCTATCAACTTTGGCATTTGCTGATAGAAAAATGTCATCAACAGCGACGTAATATGCGCTCCGTCGACATCGGCATCGGTCATAATAATAATTTTTTCATAGCGCAAATTATCTTCTTTATAATCATCTTTAATTCCGCAGCCCAAGGCTTCAATCATGTCTTTAATCTCTTGATTTTGTGCAATTTTATCAAGAGAAGCAGCGGCAACGTTCAGAATTTTTCCCCTCAAAGGCAAAATTGCCTGAGTTGTGCGATCGCGCCCTTGCTTTGCCGAACCGCCCGCGGAATCACCCTCAACAATAAAAATTTCGGTGTCATCGGCACTGTTGCGTGAGCAATCAGCCAATTTCCCTGGCAAACGCAGACGTTTAGTCGGGGTTTTGCGCATTTGCACTTTTTCTTCTTTTTTCTTGCGCCTAAAGTCAGAACGTGCAATCACATATTCCAACAACGCCGAGGCATTCTCCGCATCAGAAGACAGCCAGTGGTCAAAAGCATCTTTTACCGCCTGTTCAACCAAGCGTATAGCTTTTGTAGAGGTCAACTTATCTTTGGTTTGTCCCTGAAATTCCGGATCTTTGATAAACACCGACAGCATAATGCAGGCATCACCCAAAAAGTCCTCATTGGTAATATTAGCGGCCTTTTTGATGTTTGCCATATCGCCATATTCTTTCAATCCGCGTAGCAGAGCAGATTTAAAGCCCAGTTCATGCGTACCGCCCTGCGGTGTAATCACGGTATTGCAATATGAGTGGCAAAATCCGTTTTCGTCTTCCGGCCAGGTAACAGCCCATTCAACTTTGCCCTCATCGTTTGCCAACGGCATTTCGCCGGTAAACGCCGAGCGGTTAATAGTTGTTCTTGTGCCGATTTGATAATTCAAAAAGTCTTTTAGCCCGTCGGGGAAATGCAATTCACACTCTGTCGGTGTTTGCTCTCCCTCGCCGATAAGCTCGCTGGCGCACTTCCACATAATATGAATACCTTTGAATAAAAACGCCTTTGAGCGCGCCATGCGGTACAATTTATTGGGCACAAAACAACAATTTGTACCAAAAATCTCCGGATCCGGTCTAAAAGTAATGCTTGTACCTCTGCGGTTAGAAATTGGACCGACCAATTCCAATTTATCCAAAGGTTTTCCCTTGGCATAGTGCTGACGATAAAGTTTTTTATCGCGAGCAACCTCAATGGTCATAGTTTCTGACAAGGCATTAACTACCGACGACCCCACACCATGCAATCCGCCCGAAACTTTATACGCGCCACCACCAAATTTACCACCGGAATGTAGCATGGTCATAATAACTTCTAAAGCCGATTTGTCAGGATATTTAGGGTGTGGATCAACTGGAATACCGCGTCCGTTATCCGTAATAGTCAAAGAATAGTCGGGGTTAAGAGTAATTTCGATTTTGTTGGCAAAGCCGGCAACCGCCTCATCCATAGAGTTATCAATAATTTCTGCTGCTAAATGATGCAAAGCCTGTTCGTCGGTACCTCCGATATACATACCCGGACGAGCACGCACTGCTTCAAGCCCTTCCAAAACCTGAATATCTTGTGCGGAATACGAACTTGTGGCTGAAGTTGCACCATCAAACAAATCTGTCATTTTTTACCCTTAAAAACTATTATAAATTAAGCTCAAAGTATTATAAAAGCCTAAGTTTTGCAAGCAGAAATAACCAGTCATCCCTCGTTTTCGTTAGAAAACGTCCAGGGATCTTCAATGTTCTTAAAAATTTGTAGATCTTTGATATTTTTTTAAATTCAAAGCGGCCGTCCATAAACAGGACAGCCGCTATGAATTAATTGATAATCAGTTTCATAAGAAAATCTTGATCCTCTTGAGGAATAAGCTCCATATCTCTTGATATTCTGCCGAGAAAATCCTCTCGAAACCTTTCACGAGACAAATAAGGATTATCAGGTTGGCTTTTTATTGCCACCAAACGAATTTCTTCAAGAGTTTCATCCAGAAAATGCTGATATCCTCCATACCCTTCGTCATTATACAAACGAAATGCCTGATAGAAATTAACCAAATCAAGGTTTCTCCCTTTGAGCTTTGCCTTATAAGGAAGTTGCCTTTTGGCTTTTTCGTACATTCGTAAACGTTTTTCTAACGGAAGTTTTTGAAGAACATTCCGCCAAGTGTTGCACATAATATCATGAGTCCAGTCAAAATAGTCATACTGAATTTCTGCGCAAAACCGATGTGGCAAATGACGAATTTCATCGAGCGCCCTGTCACTAAACGTGTTGCCTCGTTCCATGTAGAGGTATATCAAATCACCAAAGCGATCAGACAGATAATCACGAATACCGGTATGCCCACAGGAATCGCCTTTAAATGATTTAATCAATTTAACCTCTACATCATCAGGTAATGGATGAGACATTTTAATGTACAGACCAATAAAGCGCCCCTTACCATTTTGCCCTCCGAAGGCGTTTAGCAAAACCTTTTTGCACAAACGATAGTGATTGTTTATAATATACGAAGCAAAGACATCCGCAGCTTCATCTGGAGACAAGGTTCTTAAAAGCCTAAGTTGCTCTTGTTTTGACCAATTTTCCATTTTCTAAATAATTTGATTAATAATGTTAGTTAATTACCGACACACTATCATAAACTAACGTTTACGTCAAGATATTTTGTCAATATTTTTCGAAAAACACAAAAATGAATCATGCGCTAATACATTTTGTAGACTTAAATAACCAGTCATCCCTCGTTTTCGTTAGAAAACGTCCAGGGATCTACAACTTTTTAAGAAAAATATTGAAGATGCCTTGACCTCGGACATTAGTCCTCGGAGGCATGACAGGTTGTTTATTGTTTTCCTAATAACACACAAAAAACACCTCCCGAGTTTTTGGGAAGGTGTTTGTTGGTTACTTGTTTATGAGAATATATTCTACCAAGCGTAATTCAGGCCGGCACCAATTCCCATCGCGTCATAGCTTGAACCAAAGGTATAATTAGCCCAAGCATAGGCTGACAATGCATC
>JAEEYV010000041.1 GCA_016288295.1 Alphaproteobacteria bacterium | reverse complement strand
TTGGGAATGTCGATAATGTCGCCGGCAAAGGCGTCTTCGGCCAATTCACGTTCTTGCGCCAAGAACATGACCGGAGTGGCAACTTTGAGCGGTTTGCCGTCACGAACCTGAGTTAAGGTCATGCCACGTTTGAAATGTCCGGAGCATATACGCATGAAGGCAATGCGGTCACGGTGTTTGGGGTCCATATTGGCCTGAATCTTAAATACAAAGCCGGTAACTTTGTTTTCATCGGGGTTGACTGAACGTTCAACCGCAGGTCGGGGCAATGGCTGAGGCGCCAGTTCGTGCAAACCTTCAAGCACTTCTTTAACACCAAAGTTGTTGATGGCAGAACCGAAAAATACCGGCGTTAATGCACCGTCAAGATAAGCCTGTTTGTCAAAGGAGGGACAGAGTTCACGCACCATCTCAACGTCTTCACGCAATTTGGATACGGCGTGCTGAGGCAGCAGCTTATCCAGTTTTTCGTCGTCTAAGCCTTTACAGGTTTCAATAGTGGCATTGATTTGTGATTTATCGCCGGTTTTGTTCATCAAGATAAGTTGGTCGTTTATCAAGTCATAGCAACCGAGAAAATCTTTGCCCATACCGATTGGCCAGCTGGCAGGGGTAACGTCTAAAGCAAGTGTCTTTTCAATGTCGTCGAGCAGTTCAAACGGATCTCTGCCTTCGCGGTCGAGTTTGTTGATGAAGGTAATAATCGGAACATTACGCAAACGACAGACTTCAAAAAGCTTTTTGGTTTGGGTTTCAATACCTTTTGCAGAGTCAATAACCATAACGGCCGAATCGACAGCAGTGAGGACACGGTAGGTGTCTTCGGAAAAGTCCTCGTGTCCGGGGGTATCCAAAAGATTGAATGTAATATCTTTATATTCAAAGTTCATTACTGATGAGGCGACGGAAATACCGCGTTCCTGCTCAACTTTCATCCAGTCGGAGCGGGCATGTCGATTTTCGCCACGGGCTTTGACAGCACCGGCTTGTTGAATAGCACCGCCGAAAAGAAGGAGCTTTTCGGTCAAAGTGGTTTTACCGGCATCCGGGTGTGAAATAATCGCAAAAGTTTTGCGAGGATTGATTTTATTAGCCATATCTAAACCCAATTTGTATTTATTGCAAAATTTAAGCGGATAAAAACATATTTATTGCAATTTGGCAAGCAAATTTATCTGTTGAAAAAACAGCAAAAAAAATATAGCATTCAAAAGCAGGAGAATTGAATTATGATTTTATTTTTGTTAGCAAGTGCAATGCTCATCGGCGGATATTTTATTTATGGCGTCGTAGTAGAAAAAATTTTGGATATAAACCCAGCAAACAAAACTCCTGCCGTTACAATGACCGACGGAATTGATTTTGTTCCACTAAAGCCGACTAAAATCTTTTTGATACAATTTTTGAACATTGCCGGACTTGGTCCTGTTTTCGGGGCTATTTTGGGGGCATTATATGGTCCTGTATGTCTTTTGTGGATTGTATTCGGCTCAATTTTTGCCGGCGGCGTGCATGATATGCTCTCAGGCACACTGTCTATGCGGAACAAAGGCTCTACCATTGTTGCGTTTGTAAAAAAATATTTGGGCGATAAATTCCACTATTTTTTCATTTTTTTATTGGTTTTTCTGCTTGTTTTAATAGGCTCTATTTTTGCGCAAACTCCGGCACATATGCTCGAAAGTGCTACCGGTTTGCCTTTTGTGGCTTGGCTCGGGATAATTTTCGGATATTATTTCTTGGCAACATTATTGCCGATTGACAAGATTATCGGTCGTTTTTATCCCATTTTTGGCGCTTGTTTGATTATCTCTACCTTTTTGCTGCTGATAGTTTTGTTTGGCAAAGGAATAGATTTTTATCACGACTTGTCGGTTATAAACCAAAATCCCGGCGAGAAACCCATATTTCCACTAATGTTTATCACCATTGCCTGCGGTGCTTTGAGCGGATTTCACTCCACGCAATCCCCGATGATGGCAAGATGCATTACCAACGAAAAATATGCTCGACCGGTTTTTTATGGTGCTATGATAACCGAGGGATTTATTGCGCTTATTTGGGCAACACTCGGGATTGCATTTTATAACGGAACTGCCGGCCTAAACGAAGCTTTGGGGGCAACAGGCAATGCGGGAGCTGTTGTTTCGGAAATTTCAAAAGGATTTTTAGGACAATGGGGCGGATCGCTTGCCGTCTTATCGGTTATTTTCCTGGCTATTACAACCGGCGACACGGCTCTGCGCTCGGCCAGGCTTTCTTGTGCGGACTTCTTAAAATCTGACCAGAAAAAACTTAAAAACAGATTGTTATTGAGTGCAATAATTCTCGGTGTTGCCACAGCGATGGCTTTTATCGACTTGAATAAAATTTGGGTGTATTTCGGTTGGGCGAACCAGCTTTTGGCAAGCATTATGCTCTGGGTTGGAGCATTTTATTTGCGTGAGCATCACAAGAACGAGATGATTGCCATGATTCCTGCTATATTCATTACTTCTGTTTGTGCGACATATTTAGGCTATGCACCGATTTTGCTTGGGTTGCCGATTGAACAATCAATTTGTTTTGGTTTGGTTTTGACAGCAATAATTGTTGTTTTATACTTCTTCAAATGCAGAAAAGTAGCTTACTAGATATTAGAATTTTGTTCTTTTAACAAGTCTACAATATCAACTTCCATAAAGGAACAATTTCAGCAACAATCTCAAAATAAGACTAACAAAATAGATTTTGGAATGGAACTATAGGTTAAATTTGCAAATCGAAGTGGACTAAAATTTAAGTCTTTAATCCACTTTTTTATTTTTAGGGCTTGATTTATATCAAAAAATGAGTACTATGCCTGTACATTTGTGCGGGCGTGGTGAAATTGGTAGACACGTCAGACTTAGGATCTGATGGCGAAAGTCATGGGGGTTCAAGTCCCTTCGCCCGCACCAATCTTTGTGTTTCAACAGGAAAGAGAATAAAAAAATGAAAACTAAAGAATTAAAAGCTGAAGGTTTACAGAAGAAATATAATGTAACCATTGAAAATGCAGAATTTGAGAAAAAAGTTGACGCTAAATTGGATCATATTGCTAAAACAACCAAAATCCCAGGTTTTAGACCTGGTAAAGCGCCGAAAGATATGTTGAAACAAAAGTATCGCGCATCTGTTTTGGGCGAGGCTTTGGATGAGGTCGTAAGTGATGCAGTAAATGCAGTTATTAAGGAAAATAAGCTCCGTTTGGCCATGCAACCAAATGTTAAAATCAATAAATTTGAAGATGGAAAAGATATTGAATTTGAAATGACTGCAGAATTGATGCCGGAAATTAAGATTGGCGACTTTTCTAAAGTTAAAATTGAAAAGCTGACCGCAGATGTGCCAGAGAGCGAAATCAAAAAGGCTTTGGACTACATAGTTCATTCTCGCAGAGAAACCGTTAAGGTTGAGGACAATGCATATGCTGCCAAGAAAGGCGATAGCGTTGTTATTGACTTTGTAGGTAAGGTCGACGGCGAAGAATTCCAAGGCGGAAAAGGCGAAGGATATCCTCTCGAGCTTGGATCAGGCGCATTTATTCCGGGCTTTGAAGATCAGCTGATAGGTGCTAAAGCCGGTGATAAAGTTGATGTAAAAGTTAAATTCCCGGAAAATTATCATGCTAAAAATCTGGCCGGCAAAGATGCTGTGTTTGCTGTTGAAGTAAAGGCTATTCGCCAACCAAAAGAAATCGAAATTAATGATGAGTTTGCTAAATCTGTCGGTGAAAAAGATTTGGCTTCATTAAAAGAAAATATTAGAAAACGTATTTCTGAGGATTACGAGCATGCTTCTAAATTAAAATTAAAACGTCAACTCTTAGATGAGTTGGATAAGGCTTATAGCTTTGATGTTCCTGCCGGTATGGTCGAAGCTGAGTTTAAGGCTATTACTGAACAATATGAGCATGCTAAAAAGCATAATCAACTTGATGAACACGAGAAAAATACTCCTGAAAAAGAGTTAATGGATGAGTATAAAAAGATTGCAACTCGTCGTGTCAAGTTAGGTTTGTTGCTTTCGGAAGCCGGCGAAGTTGCTAAAATTAAGTTGATGCCAGAAGATTTGAATGCCGCAATTATGAATGAAGCAAAAAAATATCCGGGACAAGAAAAAGTTGTTTTGGATTATTATATGAAAAATGCTAAAGCGGTTGAGGCTTTGAAAGCTCCGGTTATGGAGGAAAAGTTAATCGACCATGTTTTGAGCCAGGCTTCAGTAAGTGAGAAAAAAGTTTCGGTTGAAGAACTTTATAAGTTTGAAGACTAATGCTTGGATTATGAAAAAAGCCGTTCGTTAGAACGGCTTTTTTGTGTGTTATAGCTTATTTGCGTCTTAAGAATGACGGAATATCAAGATTATTGTTATCGTCGTCATCGTTACCTGCTAAAGCCGGTGTTACCGGTTCTTGGTAGTGGCGCTCTTGTTCCATCTTTTTCTTGAGGTTGCGTTTGGCAATTGAAAAACCGGTGAAACGCTCAATCAAAGTCGGAGTGTACTCTTTAGTTTCGTTTACAATCAATTTTTCGCTCTCATCTACTTTGGGAGCTGCGTTGAAAACTTGTGGATTGTTGGCAAACAATTCCGGTTCTTCCTCAGTGAATTTAGGAGCATTTTTGGAAGAAAAGCTGTTATTTTGAGCGGATAGTGCACTTTCAAGTTGCGAATCGATATCATTATGTTCAGTTTTGTTGATTACGGCACTAAACAATGATGAAGCCTGCGGGATTTCATTAATGACAGTTGAATTGTTGTCGTCTGCATTTTCTATGTTGGATGATTCAGCAAGATCATCAATAATTGCAATAGGAGCTTGCTGCTCATCAACAGTTTCTTCCGGAGCTGTTTCGATAACAGGTTCTGCGTAAGAATTATCTTCTTCAACAGTCTCTTCTTTAACAATGCTTTCCGGGGTTATGTTGGCAGCAAATTTGGCTAAGTTTGAATCCAGCTCATCGCTAGGAGTATTGGGGGTATTGTCGCTAGCAGAATAACTTTCAGCCAAGTAGTCGGTATGAATAGGAGCTGTCGGTTTGAGTTTGGCAACACGGGCGTTGTCAATACCGGTTGCAACAATTGATACTCTGATTTTGCCGTTAAGCGAATCGTCAAAACTTGAACCAAAAATAATGTTGGCATCTTCGTCAACTTCTTCTTTAATACGGTTTGCGGCTTCGTCAATTTCGAACAAGGTTAAGTCGTTACCACCGGTAATGTTAATTAAGACGCCTTTTGCACCGGTCATATTGCTGTTGTCAAGTAATGGATTCGATAGAGCCTGTTCGGCAGCTTGCAAAGCTCGGCCTTCACCCTCAGCTTCGCCTGTACCCATAATGGCTTTGCCTTTGTCTTGCATGATGCTTTTGATGTCAGCAAAATCAAGGTTGATAAGACCGGGCATCATCATTAAATCGGTGATGGAACGAACGCCGGAGTATAAAACGTTATCAGCCAGAATAAAAGCATCAGCCAAAGTTGTAGTTTTATCGGCAACACGGAAAAGATTTTGGTTAGGAATGATGATAATACTATCAACGGCTGAGATAAATTCTTCAACGGCTTTTTCAGCTATTTCAGAACGTTTTTTGCCTTCAAATTGGAACGGTTTGGTAATTACGCCGATGGTTAAAATACCTTTTTGTTTGGCTATACGGGCAACAACCGGAGCCGCACCAGATCCTGTACCGCCACCCATACCGGCAGTGATAAATACCATGTTGGCGCCTTCAAGCTCTTTTTCAATTTCAGCCTGAGCTTCTTCAGCGGCAGCACGTCCAATTTCGGGACAAGCACCAGCACCAAGACCATGAGTGGTTTCAATACCAAGTTGGATTCGACGGTCACACTTTGAGTTTTCCAAAGCTTGAGCATCAGTATTGGCAACGATAAAATCAACGCCCTCAAGTTTTTTAACAATCATATTATTTACGGCGTTTCCACCGCCACCACCGACACCGATTACGGAAATACGGGGTTTTAGTGTAATCATATTGGTTTCCGGAACAGCTAATTTAACTGGCATAGATTTACTCCACGTTTATAAAAGTGATAACAATTGATGTTATAATATGAAAAAGTGTTTAAGGTTTAGTTACCAAAATTAAAAATTTTGCTTTAACCAATTCATAATTTTGGCAAAACGCCCGCCCTCGGTGTTAATCGGTTTAGAAATAATTTTTGTCGGTTTGCGCTCAGTATAATTTAGCACAAATAACAATAAGCCGATTACGGTCGAGAAAGAAGGGTATTGCAAGACGGGATAGTTAGAAATATCCAAAATATTGCCGATGTTACGGGGACGTCCGAGACGAACCTGTTTATCAAGAATGATTGAAGCTACTTCTCTAATACCTAACAGCTGGCTACCACCGCCAGTAAGGACGATGCGGTGAGAATTAATATCTTTTACTTCAGACAGTTTTTGAGCAACGAGCTCGAACATTTCTTCAACACGAGGTGCAATAATGCCAATCAATTCAGACTTTGGAACTTTTTTGATCATGCTATCGTCTTCTTCACCAACAGGATAAACATTGATAGTCTCGTTTTGATCTTGTGATGTAAGGAAGGCACATCCATGCAGAGTTTTTAAACGTTCTGCATGAGCAAAAGATGTGGTTAAGCCCCAGGCAATATCATTAGTTATATTGTTGCCTCCGACACCGATGGAACTAAAATATACTGGGTGTTTGTGATTGAAGCTGGCAATGCTTGTTGTGCCACCACCAATGTCAATAACAGTGGCTCCGAGTTCTTTTTCATCATCAACCAGGCATGCAAGCCCTGAAGCGTATGATGATAAAACTTTTTCGGCAATTTCAAGGTGAGAATTATCTAAAACCGTTTTGGTATTGCGGTACATGATTTCAGGAACCATTCCCAAAAGTACGTCAACAGATAAAGTTTCGCCAAACAAGTTGCGAGGGTCAGAAGTTTCTTTGCCACCATCAAGTCTGTATCCGGTTTGTAGACAGTGAATCAACTCATTGTCTTCAACATTGATTTTATTGATACCTTTATCCATTACTTTGTTGATTTCAAGCTCTGTAATCGGTTTGGATTTGTTGAGATTGATAGTAGCTTGTTTGGTTGCACTTTTAACACGGCTTCCGGAAATGTTGACAATTATGCGTTCAACACGTTCGTTGGCCATCTGTTCAGCTGCTTCGACGGCATCACAAACTGAAAAAGTTGCTTGTTTGATGTCAGTGATTGTGCCGTTTTTTATGCCTTTTGACGCATTGTATCCGTATCCGGCAATGGTGATTTTTTGATCTCGTCCGACACGGGCAATAATGCAACATACTTTGGATGAACCGATGTCCAAGGCTGCAATTAAGGTTTGTCGGTTAAAAGAATTCATTTTAAAAGCTCCATCTATACTCCGTGTTCTTGCGCTTGATTCCCTTCAGGTTTAGATTTTATAGAATCCTTTTTAGGGGTTACAAGTACCTTATTTTCGAATCTTAAATCAATGATGGTTAATTTACGTTTAAGAATTCCACGAGTTTTATTTAATTTTATTAATCGCTTCCACGCCTTATCGAGATCTTCTGCCGGAAGTTTGATGGTTATGCCGTCTTGAATGCTATCTAAAATAATGTTCCAACGGCGTCCGGATATGAAATTTGCAGCTTTTATACGAGAATATAATTCATCGTCGGTTTTGATGACATCAATCAATTCTTGTAAATGTTCGGGAGCCTTGTGACCAATGATCAGTAGAAGAGGGGTAGGTGGAACCTTTTCGGTATCAATTACCCGGCCTTCAATATCTACAGGGTGAAAATGATTTTTGATTTGCCATATAGCAATAATTTCACGTTCGGTTAAGTTGATTTTAATAACATTAGGGGAATATAGGCGTTCTATAATAGCTGTTTTTACCCAAGGAAGTTGTTCTAAGTCGGTTCGTAACTGATGAATGTCAGGATCGAAAAAGTTGTCGCCGCGGTGAAGATTGATGACATTATTAATTTCATTAAGCGGAGTTTTTTTGCGACCATAAACTAAAATGTCATCTACGGTAAATCCCATTTTGGTGGTAAGTTCAATAAAATAATCAGAAAAAGAAGTAAGTTTTTGAGCTACAAGATTGGTTTTTATTACAAAAATGCCGAATGTGGCAGCGGCAATCGTTGATAATAGGACAAGATTTCCAATAAAACGATATGGCCATAATTTGGGCGAATATATGCGATAACGCTCATCAGTTTTAGGAGCAGGAACTTCGGGTTTTGTGCTTTTTTTCTTGAACCATAACATTATTTATCTATTCCTACTCGCTTGATTTCCCATTCTAAGGTAATATATGTCTTTTGCCTGACAGTGCTAATAATCATCTCTCCCAGAGTTTCAATGTCTTTAGCCGTTGCATTGCCGGTATTGATTAAAAAATTGCAATGTTTTTCTGAAACTTTAGCTCCTCCGAACGAAAAGTTATCGCAACCGGATTTTTTGATTAGTTCCCAGGCTCGTAATCCTTGCGGATTTTTAAATGTAGAACCGGCTGTTCTTTGATTATAAGGTTGTTGGGCTTGACGATAGGCTTTTTGTTGATTAAGAGTTTTTTCAATATTTTCTTTGCTGTCAGAAGAGGTAGTAAAAGTTATGGATAAAACAATCCAGTCATCAGGAAAACAACTGGTTCGATATCCGAGCTCCAAATCATTAACACCGATAGTTTTAATCTCACCAAGTCCGTTGATGATTTGTACTGATTTAATTACATCTTTGACTTCACGTCCGAAGCAACCGGCATTAGTTTTAACAGAGCCGCCAATAACTCCGGGAATTGAACATAAAAATTCCAAACCGGTGATTTGGTTGTTGATTAGGATTTTTTTAAGTTCAATATTTTTTAATCCGGCACCGCAAGTTATTTCATTAAAACCAATTTCAATCTTTTTGAATGCTGGAGAGTCAAGTTTTATGACAACACCGGGAATGCCTCCATCACGAACGAGCAAGTTGGAGCCGCCTCCAATGATAAAAATGGGTGTATTTTGAGGACAATGACGAATAAAAAAGCTTAAATCTTCGCTGTCATGAGGAATGTACATGACTTCGGCCGGTCCGCCAACACCAAACCATGTATGTTTACTCAAATTGACATTGGTTAAATATTTACCTTTTACTTTAGGCAGAGATTTTAGAAGAGAGTTTTTTTTAAAAAAGTTGAACATGCTAACCTCTCTTTACAACCTTTTCAACAAGATCAGCAAGACGTTTGTCTGCATCTGTAATGGCAAATTTTTTAGTGTTTTCTGACATTTTTAATAATTCGTCAGGTGCGTTTATAAGATGTAAGAGTATGGAACAAAGATGTTGAGCGGTGAATTCTTTTTGAGCAATGACTAATCCGCCTTGATTGTCCTTAAATTCAGTAGCATTTGATGTTTGGTGATCATCTGCAGCTGTCGGTAAAGGAATCAAAATGGAAGGAATACCTGCGGCGGCAATCTCACTGACACTTGAAGCTCCGGCTCGAGAGATAATAAGATGCCCTGTCGAATATAATTCAGACATATTATTGAAGAAGTTAGAAATATTGCATTTGCAAACAGTAGTACTGTAAGCTTTTTGAATATTATCAATATCATCAGCGCGACATTGCTGTGTGATATGAAGACGTTTTTGAGTTGCAGTATCAAGCATTTTTATTGCTTCAGGAATAACATCTCCAAAGACTTTGGCACCTTGCGATCCTCCAAATACAAGTAAATTAAATATATCTGTGCCTGTTGACGGATTGTATGATTGTTTAAACAAATTGGAAATGTTTGCACGAACAGGCATTCCTGTTCTGGATGTGCGTGTTCCAGAAGGTGCATATTTGGTCTTTGCAAAACTTGTAGCAATTACGGTTGCATATTTGCTGAGAAGACGATTGGTGCGACTCATAACAGAATTTTGTTCATGTAAGATAAGTTTTTTGCCTAAGAGAATCGCAGCAACGGAGCATGGAAAAGATGCATATCCGCCAAACCCGACAATACAACTAGGGCGATTACGAATGATAATCCACATAGATTGAAATATACCGATAGAGACTTTAATCAAACTTTTGATTTTGAATAATTTTCCTTTGCCGACAAAAGCACCGCTCAAAACGGCGCGATTTTCGATTTCTCCGAGTTTACCGTGGTAGTTGTTCTGGCCTCGTTTGTCCGTAACCAACATCAAACGATAGCCTCGTTCTGCCAACTCTTGTGCTAAGGCTTCTGCAGGATACACGTGTCCGCCGGTGCCACCGGCTGTAAGTATTATGAGCTTGTTTTTAGGACTATCGGTCATCTTTGTCCTCCGCATGAATGTTTTTACGAGTAATAGCAAGTAACATTCCCATTCCGATTGCGGTAGCAATGATCGAAGAACCGCCATAGGAAATGAAGGGGAGTGTCATACCCTTGGTAGGAATTAAATGCAAGGTTGAAGCCATATTGATAATTGATTGTAATCCGAATGACATGGCCAATCCTGATGCTGATAAAATTATAAATAAATTATTGTCTTTGCATGATAAAAGTAAAGAACGTATTACGATTGTGGCATAAATTGCAACAATCGCCAAGCATAAAAATACGCCATATTCCTCACCGGCAACGGCATAAATGAAGTCGGTATGTGCATCGGGAATATGAGAACGAACAATTCCTTCTCCCGGACCGCGTCCGAACAAATTGCCACTTTGGAAGGCTTCTAGTGATTTCTTAACCTGAAAGCTCAGTTCTCCGCCAGAGGCAAAAAATTGCTGAAAACGAGCCTGAAAGTGTGGAAACATAAAATAGATTCCTACTAGCCCGCTGATACCGAGGACTGCAAGTATTGGGATGAGAATCAATGGCATACCGCTTAAATAAAACTGGAATCCCCACACCAAGGTTACAACCGCAGTCATACCAATATCAGGTTGGCACATAATAAGACCGGCAGTTATGCAAAATAGCGCAATTGAAAGCCAGTTACCGGGAAATTCACTATGTTGGCGTTGACCATCAAACAGCCAGGCTGCAGTTACAATAAAAAATGGTTTTATAAATTCAGATGGTTGAAGCGAAAAACCAAAAAGTGAAATCCAACGAGAAGCCCCTTTGTTGGCTTCGCCAGTAACAAAAGTCATAATAACCAGAATTAGGGCAATTAAATAGCCTAACAAAGAAACACGGCGGATAACCTTAAGCCTTTGCATGGATAGAAAAATCATGACCCCAAAAGCAATAGGGGCAAAGAATAAATGTCTTTGGATAAAGTGATAGCTACCATAACCAATACGTAGGGCAACTGCCGGACTGGCTGAAAAAGTCAGAAAAATGCCCAATACCATCAAAGCAGTAATACACAACAAAAGAGGTTTGTCGACAGTCCACCACCAATTAGCAAAACGGCTGTTTGTACTGTGTTTTGACAGCATTATTCAGCTCTCCAAAATGAAGATATCAGCATTAACAGACCTAGCATTGAAGCAATCCATGAAATAATTACAAAACGAGCAACGACGGTGGTTTCTTTCCATCCTTTCTGTTCAAAATGATGATGTATCGGAGCCATCAGAAAAACTCTTTTTTTGGTACGTTTGTACCAAAATACTTGAATCATAACGGATAAAGCTTCTGCAACAAAAACAATGCCGATGAATGCCAACAAAATTTCCATTTTATTGAAAACAGCCACTGTTCCCAGCAAGGCTCCGAGAGATAGTGAGCCGGTATCGCCCATAAAAATTTTAGCCGGGGAGCAGTTAAACCATAAAAAGCCTAAACAAGCACCGATTACGGCTGAACAGATAATGCTTAAGCTTTGCATTTGAGGAAGTGAGTAGCTGCTATAGCCAATCATGCCGGCAACTATGCCTAAAACCAAGAATGGCGGGATTACCAATCCTGAAGCCAAGCCGTCAAGACCGTCACTCAGATTTACGGCATTAGATGAGCCTGCAATGACGAGCATAACAAAAGGAATGTAGAAATACCAAAGATTGAGAGGGTAATCAACTATAGGGATAATGGTTATATATTTTGAATTATCGTAGAGAGAAATAGCGAACATTGCGACACCAAAAGCGGTGGCAAATTGAATGAGGAGTTTGATTTTTGCAGTCATAGCATTTGGAGTATGCTTTTTGACTTTGATGTAGTCGTCATAAAAGCCGGCTAATCCGAAAATAAGTAATACAGCCAAACATACCAAACTTATGCCGTTGGTGATGTCGGTAAAAAGTAAAATCGAAATAATTATTGATAGCAGAATAAGCAGACCTCCCATGGTAGGGGTTCCTTTTTTGGTGGCCAAATGACTTTTGGGACCATCTTCACGGATTGGTTGTCCTTCGTGTTGCCAAGAGTGCATTATGGCAATGAATTTTTTGCCACAGGCGAACATGATAATGAGGGAGGTAAAAAAAGCTGCAAAATTTCCGGCAAGAGGAGGTAGATAATTGTATAACATGACAGTATTCCTATTGATTTAATATTTATGGGTCAGCATAACAGATAATGTCTAAAAAATTGATTAAAATTGTGCCTTGAATTGCAGATAAGTCAAATTATTTAAACTTTGGATTAAATCAAAAGCGGTAAAAAATGATGATTAGTGGAAAAAGGCGTTATTGGAGAGCTATGTTGGCAATTGTCGTAGGTGGGGCAATTGTATTTTTAGTAAAATATTATACCGATGTTTGGCAAAAATCAGTTAGTGAGGTATTACCGGAAGTTAGAGCTGTCAGTATAAAAGAGGAGAAAGTTGCGGTTGAAAAAGAATATATAGGTTATGTAACTCCGATTAATGCTGTTGATGTTTATCCGTATCTCAATGGTTTTGTAAGTGAAGTTATGGTGCAGGGAGGGCAAAATGTTAAAGTCGGAGATGAATTGGTTAAAATAAGGCCGGAAGAATATATAGCAACTTTGGAAGAGGCAAAGGCAGCAGAGATGAAGGCAAAAGCTGATTTTGTATATGCTCAAAATTATTATGAAAGGATTAAAAAAGCAGGAGTTAAAGCCGTTTCTAAGACGGAAATTGATAATGCAGAAGCTAAATTTGAGGCATCAAAAGGAGCATTGGCTCAAGCTAAAGCGGCAGTTGAAAAGGCAGAAGTTAATTTGGGATATACAGTGATTACGGCGACAATTGACGGTGTGGTTGGGAATGTAGAGCTGTCGGTGGGAGATTATATTACTCCGCAAAATAAATTATTTAGTATTGTGCAGACCGATCCTACGAGAGTTGTTTTTTCAATCAGCGATAAAGACTATTTAGAAGAAATAAATTTGAGTCAAATGTTTGCAGGGGAGCAGATTAATTTGCGTTTGTCGGACGGAAGTGAATATGAGCATGAAGGAGATTTTAAGTATGCAGATAATTCAATGGATAAGTCGACAAATGCGATAGCGATCTATGCTGATTTTACGAATCCTGATAGAAAGTTGGTAGATAATTCTTATGTTACGGTTATTGTTAAGCGGCAGTATAGTGGTGTTGTAGTGCCAAAAGATTTGGTTAAACTTGTGCCGGATGGAGCAGAAGTCAACGTTGCAGATGGAAATGTGGTAAAACCTTATCTAGTCAGTATTCTGAATGAATATGGAGATAAATATATTTTGCGAAATAATTTTGGTAAAAATTTATTATTGGTGCTTGATAAAGTTACGGTCAATAAGGACGAGCAAAAAATGAAAATACTTAAAGAAGGAGATTAAGGGTGTTTTCAGGTTATTTTATTGATCATCCGAGATTTGCAGCTGTTATTTCAATTGTAATGGTTTTATTGGGATTATTGGCGATTGTTGTTTTGCCTGTTTCGCAATATCCGCAAATTACTCCGCCGCAAATTGTGGTTAGTACCAGTTATCCAGGCGCAAGTGCTCAAGTCGTGGTTGATACAGTAGCGGTACCGATCGAAAATCAAATTAATGGTGTCGAAAATATGCTGTACATGAGTTCTTCGTCAAACGATAACGGAGAATATAAACTTACAATTACATTTAATGTAGGAACGAATCCGGATATTGCTCAGGTAAAAGTACAGAATCGCCTGAACCAAATAATGTCACAACTTCCGGCAATTGTGCAACAAGAAGGTGTGGAAGTTACAACAGAAATGGCCAATATGCTCGGAATGTTGGTTTTGAGATCACCAAATAATACGTATGATGATTTATATTTAAGTAACTATGCTTATGCGAATCTAAAAAATCCTTTGGGGCGTGTTGAAGGAGTGAGTAATGTACAGATTTTTGGTCCGCAATATAGTATGAGGGTATGGCTAAATCCTGATAAATTAGCATCGTTGAATTTGGATAGTGATGAAATTGTTAATATTATTGCCTCCCAGAATATTCAAGCTTCAATTGGCAGTATAGGAGCGGCTCCGTCAAAAGAAAAAAATAATATTGTGTTGTCGTTGGCGGCTAAAGGATTACTCAATTCGGTAGAAGATTTTAGAAAAATTGTGGTTGCAACTTCAGAAAATGGCGGAATTGTGCGTTTGGAAGATGTCGCAAGAATAGAGCTTGGGGCTGATACGTACAAAATGAAAGCAAGTTATGATAATGCTCCGGCGGTGATTATGTCTTTGAGCCAAACTCCGGGATCAAACTCGCTGAATATTATGAATGATGTCAGAAAAGAAATTACTAAGTTGTCTAAAATGTTTGCGGAAGACATGGAACTTGAAGTGGCATATGATTCTACTCAATATGTGAAGGCATCAATAAAGAGCATTATTGAAACATTATTTATTACTTTTTTGTTGGTAGTATTGGTAACATATGTCTTTTTACAAAAAGTGACTACTACGCTTATTCCTTTGATTACAATACCTGTTTCATTGATCGCAACATTTGCCGTTTTGTATGCGGTCGGTTTTGATATCAATATTTTAACCTTGTTTGCAATGATTTTAGCAATTGGTTTGGTGGTTGATGATGCTATTATTGTGGTCGAAAGAGTGCAATATTTGATGTTTTATAATAAAATGCCAGCTCATGATGCTTCGGTTAAGGCAATGGAACAAATTGGGAGTGCTGTAGTAGCAACGACTTTTGTTTTGCTGTCAATCTTTGTACCGGTAGGTTTGATGGCCGGAATTACCGGAAAAATCTATCAACAATTTGCAATGACAATTGCTACAGCAATTGTGTTTTCAGCTTTTAATGCATTAACTCTCAGTCCGTCGCTTTGTGCAGTACTGCTTAATAATACGGCAGAAAATAAAAAGTCGAGATTTTTCAAGATGTTTGATGCAATGATTGAATATTTAAAAAATAAATATTTATTGGCAGTAAATCTTTTTTGTAAGGACTTAAAATTAACAATTATTATTACGATTGTTGTTATTGCTTCTATTGTCGGGGGATTTATGTTTACGGCATCTTCTTTTTTGCCGGAAGAAGATCAGGGTATTGTTTTTGCCGATGTGCAACTTGATGATGAAATGGGCATAAACCAAACAACGGCAGTATTGCAAAAGATGGGAAAAAAAATCAAACCAATTGAGGGAGTGGAGTATTTTATAAGTGTTGCCGGGTATAGTATGTTAGGTGGTGCCGGTGAAAATGTTGCACTTGGAGTTGTGGGATTAAAACCATGGGGAGAGCGAGAGGCAAAAAAAATTTCAATTGAAAAAATTAGTCAACAGTTGAGTGAGATGTTTGCTGATTTTGGTGAAGCCAAGATTAATTTTTTTGCTCCGCCGTCTATTCCTGGAATTGGAAACAGTGATGGTTTGAGTTTGGAGTTTCTGGCTTCCAATTCTGATTTGTCTTCAATGGAAATGTTTGAGGAATTGCAAAAATTTTTGGGTGAACTAAATCAAAATAATAAACTTGCATATGCTTTTAGTGTATATAGCGATGATGCACCGCACGTTTATTTGGATATAGACAGGACAAAACTTGAGGCTTATGGGATAGAGGTCGGCTCTTTGTTCTCGACTTTACAAAATAATTTAGGTTCAAGGTATGTAAATAATATTACATTGAGTGGACTAGTGAATAAGGTAATTATTCAGGCCGATTTTGATTATAGACGTAGCATTAAAGATGTAAAAGATTTGTATGTTCGCTCAAATAAGGGAGCAATGATTAAGGTTAAGAGTTTTGCAGATATAAAAATTACAATGTTGCCTAAGATTATCAATCGTTACAATCAATATCAAGATGCTTCAATTGTGGCACAAACGGCTAATGGTGTGAGTACGGGGGGCGCAATATTATCGATTGAGCAAATGGCGCAAAAATTGTTAAATCCGGAAGATTATCAGATTGCATGGACCGGCCTTAGTTTGCAAGAGGTTGAAGCTTCAGGTCTGGTTTTAATATTAATAGGGTTGGCACTGGTTTTTTGTTATTTGTTTTTGGTGGCACTTTATGAAAGTTGGATGTTGGCCTTTGCGGTAATGTTTTCAACAATATTTGCAATTTTGGGGGCTTTAGTCGGTTTACATATTATGGGGCAGTCGTTGAGTATTTATGCTCAATTAGGGTTGGTGATGATGATTGGGTTGGCGGCTAAGAATGCCATTTTGATTGTAGAGTTTACCAAGGATTATCGAGAAAAAGGAGAATCGATTTTAGATGCTTCGTTGAAAGGAGCAGAAGAGCGTTTTAGGGCGGTGCTTATGACAGCAATGACTTTTATTTTGGGAGTTTTTCCGATGGTTGTAGCAAAAGGTGCCGGTGCGGCCAGCCAGATAGCAATCGGAACAGCCGTTTTTTGGGGAATGATTGCGGCAACGGGAGTAGGTATTATATTTATTCCGGCTTATTTTGCATTGTTTGAAACAATTAAAGAGTACGTGGGAAAAAGGCAAAAGAATGCAAAAAATTTATAAAATATTACCAATTATATTGCTGACAGCATGTTCTGTAGGACCAGATTATGAACGTCCGCAATTTTGGGCAGATGAAGAATTGCAAAAAACACTAAACTTGAAAAGTAATAATTATGCCCTTGATAAAGAGTGGTATAAAATGTTTGGCGATGAGACATTAAATAATTTGGCGGTTGAGGCAAAAAATAATAATTTAAATATTAAAGTGGCATTAAGCAGGTTGCGTCAGGCAAGATATAATCTTGATATTGCGAGAGTTACTTATTTTCCGATGGTCGATGTCGAAAGTGATTATAATTATGCTTATGCTCAAAAATATCAGGAATTTGGCAATAAAAATGATTATTTTCATGTAGGATTTGATGCTTCTTGGGAAATAGATATTTGGGGGAAAGGCCGTCGTACTACTGAAAGCTCTGTTGCCTTATATAAAGCAACATCAGCAAATATGGAAAATGTTTTGGTGACCGTAACTTCTGAAGTGATTAATGATTATGTGATGCTCAAAACCGAGCAAAGTCGCTTACAAAATGCCAGAAATAATTTACGTCTGCAGCAAGATATTTTACAGAATGTTAAAGACAAGTATAAGTCAGGTTTGGTAGGAGAAGAAGATTTATATCAGGCCGATTTTGCAGTTCAGAATACAAAAGCCTTAATTCCGGATCTGGAAAAAACGGCAGAGAATTATAAAAATGCAATAAATGTTTTGTTGGGAAAATTGCCAGATGATAAGTTGTTGAATAAGGATATGTCAGCAATAAAGTCTGTTTTTAGGTTTGATATTGAAAAAATAAGAGAGTTTCCACTAGAAGCTCTGCGTAATCGTCCAGATGTTAGGGAAGCAGAAGAAATGCTGAAATCAAAAAATGCTAATATAGGAAAAGCAATTGCGGCAATGTTTCCTAATATAAGTTTGAATGCAGCGTTGGGACGACAAGGTCATAGTATAAAAAGCCTTAATTATGCTAAAAATGCTGCCTATGGTTATAATCCTGAAGTGAGTATGCCCTTTTTACATTGGGGGCAGTTGCTAAATGAAGTTAAGCTAAGCAAGGAGATTAAGGAAGAGTATTTATATACGTACCAAGAGGTTTTGCTTAATGCAATAAATGAAGTTAAAAATGCAATTAATGCTGTTGAAAAAGAGTATGAAAAAAATGAAGCCCTGCAAAAGGCTGAAGCAGATATGAAAAATGTTTTGAAAACAATGAAAATTAAATATAATGAGGGACTGATTGAGTTTAGTGATTTATTGATAAGCGAACGAAATTTGCTTTCAGCCCAAGATGATTTAATCAACAGCAATGGCAATATATGCCAAAACATTGTGGTTTTTCATAAGGCGGTGGGCGGAGGTTATTGATCGTTCTGACGGCGTAAGTAGACATTGGTTACATCCGGAATTTCATAATTACGAGTGGTGTAGCCACGATCGGTCATGCAGTTAACATATTTTCGAGGGCTGATGTCGTCGTCTTCTTCCCGGGTAGGCACATTAACCATAATCGGTTGAGCTCCGGCATAAGGTATAAAGCTTGCCCAAACGCCACTTTTACCGTTCCAGTCGGCAAGAATTTCAAAATGTTTTTCTTCAGTTCTGAATACTTTGCTATAAAACTTCTTTATAGCCGGGAAGAGCTTGAATGTTTTGGCTTTCTCTATGCAAAATTTGTGATCGGTAGAAAATTTTTGAACACCAGTGTGTGGACGTTGCCAATGAAAAATATCTTGTCCGTTGCCATGAGCTCCGACCCAGTTAAAAGGAGGTATGTTCCATATTGGTCTGTCATGAACAACCTTGTCTTTTCTGAAGGGATTAAGAGAACACGCACTCAGTAAAATAAGTATGGCAACGAGTATGAAATGTTTATTTTTCATGACTAAAAATCCAAATTACTGTAATGTTTTGATGGTAATATACCTTTTATATTATCCTTTAATATTTCTTTGAAGCTAGGGCGTGATTTTACCTTTGAGTACCAAACTTTAGCATTTTTGTAGCCTTCCCAAGGAACATCACCCAAGTAATCAATAATTGATAAGTGAGCTGCAGCACTAATATCAGCGAGAGAAAAATTATCTCCAGCCAAAAAATTGCGATTTTCACATAGCCAATCAAGGTATTCCATGTGAAAATTAAGATTATACAACCCCGTCTTTAATACGCGAGAATCAGGAGCAGTGCCTGAAGTAAAGCGTTTGAATACTTTTTCATTGACAATGGTTTTGTATACTTCACGATAAAATTTGGTATCAAACCATTCAGTAAGACGGCGTATTTCTGCACGTTTTTTACAGTCACCGCTAATCAGAGGAAACTCTTTGGGATGATAAAATTCATTCAAAAACTCACACGTAGCGTTATTGCCGGATATGACATTACCATCATAAATGAAAATAGGTAATTCTCCGGCAGGATTAAAGCGCAGAGCTTCAGCTGATAAATGCCATGGTTCTTCCTCTTTCAAAACAAACAGAACACGCTTTTCACTAAGAAGAAAGCGAACTTTTCTTGAAAAAGGAGAAATTGGATGATGTATTAATAATCCCATGTGTTTTGCCCCGCGAAAATAATCGATATTATCAATTTAGCAACTTGTTATGTTTTGGTCAAGTTACATATTAGACTTGTTGAGATTATACTCTTCAGGGACGATGCCGGTGCTTTCTTCCGCTAATTGTTTAAGTGTTTCAAAAGCTGTATCCTTTATTTTTTGCCGTAATTCTTCCTGGCCAATCCATTCAGTAAGATAGTGTGATAAAGAACGACGAGATGGTGACATCTTTGAAACCCCAATAAAGAGTGGCATATTCCAAATGCCTCTTTTTGAAAAACTGACCATGTTTTTGACTCCCAGTTTTATGGCTTCTGCCATACCGTACCAATATGTAGTGAAGATATAATCAATTTCTCCGGTTATTAGTTTGCGGTACATTTCATCGCTACTGTCCAGCGTTTCAATATCAAATTTTTTGAGTTGTTCTCTTACAAAATCACTGAAATGATCGTGGCTGTTTATGGCTCCTTTGAGTTCTTTGAGATCATCAATTCCTTTTACTTGAGAAATAAGAGTTGGAGTCATGACTAAATGAACCGGATTGTCAATAATTGCAGGATAAATGATTTTCCATTCTTCGTATAAATCGTTATCTGCGTACATTCCAAGGATTATATCGGCTCCTTTTTTGGCTCCTTTATCGACAGCTTTTTCATATGTTTCGGCACAATAGGCCTCAATTTCTTTATTTGCGGTTTTTTGAAGATTATCAATCAATTCTTTAAATAGGCCGGCATCACTACATTTTTGTTTTTCACTAAACGGAAAGTAGTCAAAGAAAGAGACAAACGATAACGTATCATTGGTAAAATGATAATTTTTTTCAACACGAATCTGTGAAACGGCATGGTGAGCACAAAAGATACTTAAGGCAATAAATGCGGATAATGCAAAAATTTTTTTCATATAAAATCTCCTTAATGGTTGCGCTCAATTATATAATAAGCCAAACGGCAAAGGTTATCGGCTTTGTTATTGAAAGATGATAAATCTTTAATTGCGCCGTTGATTAATTCGGTAGCAATTTGTTTTGCCATATCCAATCCATAAAGATTAACAAAGGTGAGCTTGTTTTGGTCTGTGTCTTTATGTAAAGTTTTGCCGACAAGTTGCTCGTTGCCGGTGGCATCGAGAATATCGTCGATAATTTGGAAAGCAATACCGATTTTGCGAGAATAATTGGTCAAGTTTTCAAATTGTTCAGCAGATGATTGTCCCAGTACAGCGCCGGCTTCAACAGCATAGCTGAGCAGGCGTCCGGTCTTCATCTCTTCAATATGTTTAATGATGTTTTCAGAGTCTTGATGTTGCAGATTATAAGTGGATGCAATAAGATCAAGCATTTGTCCTGCAACCATGCCATCGAAAGGTCCGGCAGCTCGTGCTAACATTTCAATTAAGCGGCAGCGAGTGGCAGGATCTGTGGCGGTTTGAGGATAACTCATTATTTCAAAAGCATAAGTGAGCAGACCATCTCCGGCAATAATTGCCGTTGCTTCATCAAATTGTTTGTGGCAGGTCGGAAATCCACGGCGCAAATCATCATTATCCATTGCGGGCAAATCATCATGGATAAGTGAGTATGTATGGAGCATTTCCAATGCCATGCCAACGTTAATTGATTGTTCAAAAGGTATGCCGAAAAGGTTGGCGGTTTCATAAACCAGAAACGGGCGTAGCCTTTTCCCTCCGCGACTAAGGGAGTAGTGCATGGCTTCACATACTCTTTTTTCATCGCCCGTCGGAAAAATAAAAAAGCGAGAAATTTCCTGATTGAAGCGTTGCGAAAAGTTTTTTAATGTTTCTGTAAAATCAGTCATTATTATCCATCTTATCCAAAGGGGTTAAAACGGATGATCCGTTTTTTTTGGTTTCGATTTTTTCAATTTTTAATTTGGCATCATTTAATTTTTTTTCGCATAGTTTTTTGAGCGCAACTGCTTGTTCATATGATGATACAGCGTCATCAAGTTTTATTTTGCCGGCCTCAAGTTCTCTTACCAAATTTTCAAGCTTGGTAAGGGCTTCTTCAAAACTTAAATCAGATATTTTCTTTTCTGGCATTAGTTGTCTCCCATAATTTGATAATGATATTAAAGTCATAATCTTTAAATTTCAATACCAATGTATATTTTATAAATGCCTAATCAATAAAATACGGAGAGAAATATGAAAATTAAAAAGATTGTTCAGGGGGCTAAAATTTTGAAATCTTTGGGAAACAGTAAGCGTCTTGAGATAGTCTATAATTTACGCAAAAAAGAAAAAAGAGTGAGTGAGTTGGAAAAAATTATGAAAATAAGCCAGTCAGCATTGTCGCAACATTTAGCAATATTAAGAGCGACGGGAATCGTTTCAACCCGTCGCTCGGCTCAATCAATATATTATTCTCTTGTTGATGATAAGTGCTATAAAATACTCAATCTTATTGATGAAATATACGACTAAGATGCTGTATTTTCAGAATCGGCAAGACCGAGTTTTTCTAACATGTTATCATTGATGTCTTCACGCTGCGCCACAATCCACTCCGGAACATTTGGAGCCGGAGGTATCTTGGCCAGAGCTTTCATTTTGGGGTCAAGATACCATCTGGGAGAATCAGCCATAATCGGGTGATCAATATTACTTTGCATCAAAACCACCTGTTTAAGTTGAGGTAAACTCAACAATTGAGAGGTCGTAATAACGGAGACACCCTGCAGAGAATAAGTGGTGTTTTTAGCGAAAGGATTAGCTCCTTTAGCTGCAAAACCTTCTTGTTTTGAAAAAGATGTGGTCTGAACGGTTTTGTTGCCGACCATTTTTGAAAAACGTTGTGCAGTTTGCTCGTTGTTTTGTGATAATATGACTTTACAAGCAGTTGTAGAAATAACAGTTTCCAAATCATCTTTTCCATATTTACCGGAGATTTGTCCTAAATCTTGTCCAATAAGCAAGTAAGCTACTTTTTGACCACGACCGACAGCCGGTCCGTCAATAATGGCTTTTAGCTTAGGCATTTGCGGAAACTCGTCCAAAACAAACATTGTTGGGAATGGTCCCATTTTGCCATCAGAAGGATTGACATAGTTTGGTGGGTTAGAAATAAGATAAGAGGACATTAATTCAATAAAAATACCGTTAATAACACCTAATGCTCTGGCATCAACCTGATTAACCGACAGATAAACCGAAATAGGTTTCCATGCGCCGGTAATTGGGTCTTTCATGCCACGTAAATCTTTGAATTGAATATCAGAAAAACTGGTACGAGCAACAACGGCAGAGTTTTTAAACACGTTAATACCGGCAAATGCGGTTGACATTACGGAACCACGTTCTTTGTCCGGCATGTTACTTAAGGACGAAAGCTCTGTATAAGCACGTTGAGTATATCCATATTTACGGGCTTCTTCAATAGCGGCCTCTAGCAAATCGCGCATTGGGTCGGCCATGGCGGCCATTTGATCACCTTCATCCATACGGCGACGAATTTCCTGTCCTTGTTTGATTTGAGCTTCGGTTAGCCATTCCATAATCATAGCAATACAAGCTTCACGTCCAACCCATTTTTCAGGTAATAAATCCCATGTGCCAATCGGGACATAATTTTCAACTGTTAAATTGTTGTTGCGTAGATCGGTTATAGCTCTTATGGCTGCCGGATTGTGCATTTTGATATCTTCGTAATATCCTTCAAGAACGTGGCGGTCTTCTGCGTCAAGCTTTCCTTCATAAATGCGGCTGATAAAATAGTCATTAGCGCGAGCTTTTTCGCATTTAGAAGCGATAAAGTGAATAAAACCGGTTAAGGCTGCACGCCCCGTTTGTGACCAGTGCGGATCGGCACCGCCTTTAGGGTCTTCAACCAAAATGTTGCACATGGAGTCGATGTACATATCACGAGCCGGTCCTGCCATCGGGATACATGATGGAGACAACGGATTCCAACTCGGGTAATAAAGGCCTTCTTCAGGTTTATCTTCTGCACCCCAGTTGATAATAAAGACCGGACCTTCTTTTGCGCGTGCGCCGGAAGTGCTGTAACATAATTCCGGTTTAGGGTCGTTAATAATTAAACTCATTCCTTTGGAGTTAAAAATTGTAGGAATTACAACACCGGCGGTTTTACCAGTTCCCGGAGGTGCGCAACAAAGTGTGGATAAAGTTTCAGGCAGTTTCAGGTAGTAGCCCTTATATTTGCCGACAACCATGCAAAAGCCGTCCAGCAGTTTCATTGCCTTAATATCTTTTAGAGTAGCCATACGACCGGAACCGTGAATGTTTGACTGAAAACGGTATGGGTTAGATATGGCTCCGACAATCAAACCTATCGGAAGGGTTAGTATTGGTAATATCGGTAACCATAGTCCGACGTTAAAATTGCCTTGATGGTTAGAAATTTGATGAAACCAACGTCCATATTGGTGGAAAAGATATGCAGGATTTCCAACAATCGTAGCTAAGAATTTGCCAACATTGGTCATGGATTCTTTTGATACTCCACTACCAATAAGATAACCAAGAGGCAAAGATAAAGCAGCTAAAAGAATCGTAACTAAAAGGGTAATGATTACGGTCAAAGCCATCCATTGGACAGCGTGGTCGTATTCTTCCCATTCTTCTCCGCGTTTTTTCATATTATTCAATTTCCTTTGTTTACTTTATAGAGTTAAGAATATTAATCAATTTGTCAAGTTTGCCGGGGGCAATCGGCTTGTCCGCATTAGGAAGAGCCCGGGCAAACAATCGCATTTCTTTTGGTGTACCACGATCAATACGTGTAACATTAACCTGTTGTTCTTCCCAAATTTCAAACATGTCTTCAGCATTAATGATGTTGCCAATTTGTACAATAACAAACGGTATAATCGCAAAATGCATATCAGCGGCATCTAAAACGTCAGAAACGGTTTCACGAGCTAAAGAAATCTTGCGTACCGGCGAAATGCGATGTGAGTTTTCAGAAAACCATAAAGGCTCTTCATCATTGAAACGTTCTTCATCAGCTAACCAATCTCCGGGTTCGCGGTCAAGCATGCACAAACAGATGCGGTTGGCCGAAACGGCGACATAATCAATAATAGTATTTTTAACCGAAACACGGCTGATAACTTCATAACCTTTTTGGCGAATAATATCAATACATGAACCACTAGGTGATTTAGATGATTGATTGTTGTTGGTGTTATCTTTTGACTTTGAGGAGGAACGTGAAACTTGGAATTCGTCCTTATCGGTACGTTGATAATCGCGGGAGTTGCGTTCTCTTCTTTCATTTTTACTGGAAGGAAGCTCGTCATCTTCATCGTAAGTTTTGCGAGAAGATGTATAAGTTTTTTGCGGTTTAGGCGTTGGATTAACGTCAAATGAGTCAATGTCAAAATCTATATCATCGCTATCATCGTCAAATTTGAACAAGGCATGCTCAAATTTTGCCGGGGTAGATGATGGAGTAGGGGTGGATGGTTGTGCCGGCGCAGAAGTCGATGATAAAATCGGGCTACGGATAATTTGAGCAGACTGGGCAGAGTTTAGTGTCGGCTGAGGAGTAATCAAAGTCGTCTGTTCAACAGGAGGTGGAGTTCCGCGTAAAGCGCGGGGTCGAATTTCCTTGTATGATTGCTTACGTTTGATAGGAGTTACACCGGTGTTGGTGGTGATAATTTTAACCGGTTTGTAGAAGAAGTTTCGGAACAATTTCCACGGTAGAGAAATGATAAACCAAAGAAGTTTTCCCCAAGAAACAAGGCTTAAGGCAATCCAACCAGTGAGCCATAACGGAATGAATGATATGATGATGAGGACAAAGGCCCATTCTTTAGGTTCGGAAATGACCCATGATGTAGACCATAAATCCCATGCATACCGCCAGTGGTCAGGGTTTAACATGTCAAAGTGCCAATTGCGTAGCAAAATAACCCTGATGCTTTCCATAAAGAAAACACTCCAGATAAGCCCTACAATAACAATCCTGGCCAATATCAGTAAGGGTTTCAAGCACTTCTCCTACTATTGTTCGTCGGCTTTTTGATGAAAGTCCCGACTCTTTTCTTCAAAGTTACTACGAATTTTATTTGAATTCAAATCTTTTTTATCTTTTCCTTTGGGCATACGACTCGCAATCAAGTCATCCATTACCTGTTGAGGAGAACGTTTGGCGGTTCCTCCTCCCATATTCTTTAGGGTAATATTTTTAGGAGCCTTAGAATACTTGCGTTCTTGGTAGCTGTTGTACCAAAAGATTGGGAAAAAGATGATTTTGGCAACTGAAAGTTGATTAGCTTTTTTCCACCCCCATAACCATAAGGGAATGATGGCAATTAACATGGCGAGAAAAGTGTATTCCTGAAAAGAATTGATGACACCGCCTTCTTCCCAAAATTCGGAAATTTTTTCCCAATATACTTTCTTAAAAATATCAAATTTCCAGATGCTTTTTAACAAAATGCGGACAATACTGAAATACAGTATTGTCCAGACAACGCTGATAAAGCAAAAACGTATAAAGCGCAAAATCTTTTTATAAGCCATGACCTACTGCCTTTGCTTTGGCATACTGAACAGTAGGAGATTCCTGCTGATTAGTATGAGGCGTGGTCTGCTGTTTTTTAGCAAGAACATTACTTCTTATCTGCGAGATTTTACGCAGAAGTTTTTGTTTTCGATTTGGTTCTTCCTGTCGTAGGTGAAGTCTTTGCTCTCGATATTCATTAAGACGTTGCTCTTTATTAGCAATATATTCATCATAATCCCTATAGGTTTGTGCAGCTTCCCTTAGTGTCTGATTTTGTGTTTTGTCTTTTTCAAATATAGTTGCATTATTTGCGTATTCATTATCAACCTGAGGATTAGTTTTGATTGTACTGTTGGGATCTGCCATCAAACTGTTTATTACTTTATTGCAACGCGGTATGTAAGGATTATTAACGACCTTTTCTCCGAGTTCGACAAAACGCCCATCTTCTGCTTCTGTACGGCTGAAATTGTAGGCTTTGTCGGCAAGATCATAAATTTTTGTTAAAATAGTTTTTTGAGGAGAAATACCACTGATTTCGTGTCTGGCAGCATTAAAAATATCACTTTTATCAGTATTCAATTGTTTATTATACGCCTGCTGTAAATCTTCGCTAGTGTTAGCATAATCGGTATTTTCAGCCAAACGTTTCAAAATTGTGGCAGCAGTGAGATCATTTGCCGCTAAGAATGCCATCTTTTCTTTTTCCATCTTTTTACCATGTTGCTCGCAAAAATCATGAGCAAAGGCTTTCAACTGTTTTTTAGCGAATGAACGTTCTTTTTTAGAAGCACCACTTGCATATTGTTCACAGAGTACTTCAACTAGTGCAATTTGTTTATCTGCTTCAGGATTGCCGGTGGCTATGACGGTGTTTTTAAATTTCTCCATAAGTTCGTCTTTGGAAGGTAGAGAGCCATTTCTGATTGCATTGCAAAGAGTTGCAAAGGCTTGAATTTCCTCCCTTTGTTGCTGAAAGAAATCCATTATTTTTTTATCACGTATTTTTCTGACTTGGCAACACTTATCAAAGGTTCTACTTTCAGCGATTTTTTTATTTTTGGCTTTTACTTCTCCTCGGTGTTCTCTAATTGAGCGGTAACCTGAAGAGATACCGTGTCCTAGTGTTCCGCCTGCCCATGCGACTATATCACGTCCCCAATCGCAACATTTGTATAGGAAAGCTTCATAGTATTTTTCATATAGAAAATCAATGAGGTTTTTACCGCTTTCACGTTTGGTTTCATCATCATCTTTATTGTAAGCTTCTCCTACGGGTTTCTGTTTTAATGAACCTTGAGCTTTGTTTTTAAGATCATTGAGTTCTGCTGCCTCACCAGGGGTGAGCATGCGGTTTCTTTGTTCAACTTCAAGATATCTTAAGCGTTCGTCAGGCGTGTGAAATTGCTCAACAGTTATTGTAGAAGTATCTTCCTTGAAGGATGAACGATCATGTGCAGTTTCGTGGGCATACGGGTCAGATGCATTACCTTTTGCATGTGATGATATATCCTTTGGCATAGGATCATTTGTAACATAATCCTCTTTTTTCTTTGAAAGTGTTTCTGTTTTTTCTGCCATTTTCTTTCCCCTATGTGTAAGAATTCATTTATTGTTTGTATAATAGCATCATTTTAAGGTTTTGTCTACAATTTTCGCAACTTATGCTTTCAATTTTTTCAAAAATTGACCGATTTTATAATTATACATCATTCCAGCATTGGTAGAAGGCTTGATTAAGCCGAAGAACTTAGGCTTTATTTTGTCGACTTCAATCGGTGCAAAAATTGCCGGATTGGTGGTTAAAGCTTCAAAAGAGCCTTCAGGATCTTTGGTTGCAACTTTGAAATAGTTGGTGATAAGTTTTTCTGCATTAATAGGAAAATGTTTTTTTTCGATGGCTTCAATATAGCGACGAGCATGCTCGGCACGGCGTTTGTGTTCTTCCATAATTTCCTGTTCGATTTTGTGACGCTCAAAGTCAAGAATCCTTTTTTCATATTCGATTTCACATCCTTCAATTTCAAAGAGGATTTCTACATATGAAACGACACTCAATTGCAAATTTTCATCAGTATGTTGTTCGGCAAAGTCAAGTAAATCTTCATCTGAAGCATTAGGCTGAATTTGGGCAATATCCTCTGGAAATGCCTCAAACATGACATCCCAACCTTGTAAAACATCCATGCTTATGAGGTTACCCAGGCTAGGCGTGTATTTCGGATATAAAACTTGTGCTTTAATATGAAAGGCCGGTGTTTCAATGCCATGGGTTTGAGCAATGGCTTTAATGGCATCAACGTAGTTACGATAGGCGGCATAGAGCTTTTGTTCAGATATATCAAGCTGATCGGCAACTTCTTCGTCGGAAGCATTGTCGATAGGAGCCGGTTCGGGCTCATTGAGCATAATACGAGTGTTTTCTTTTTCTTCTTCTATATCAGAAAGTTCGTTTTTTATGAACTGATCAAGCAAGGCGTCGAAATCGTCTTCAGAAGAAGTTGGGTTAGTGCCTTGTGTTTCGTTAACGGTATTGTTTTTTTTGCTCATTTCAATCCTCAATATGTAGTAAGGTTGGAAACTATATTGTTTTTCTTTGGGTTGAATATAATAATTTTATCGGGTTGGTTAGTTTTTGTAACCAAAATATAAAGCAATCCGTTGTCGGCTACAATTTGTTTGATTGAAGAGGATGCGGATTGTCGAAGATTGGTTGTTGATGGCGCAAGAGAATCCTGTCGGATTGTCTTATGATAGAAGAATCCGATTAAAGTCAGGCTGCCGAGAATCAATAAAAATGTAAAAACAAAAACAATTGTTTTTATAAGGCGGAGTTGGTTCATCGGTTTAATTCCTTGCAATTTGAAACTTTAATCTTTATGGTATTGTAAGATAAGTTTATTTATAAAGTATGAAAATTTATGAAAATTGATGTAAATAATACATATTTTTCACCATTAGTTGAAAATGAGCAGGCAGGGTGCAGGCTTGATAAGTTTTTGAGCCAAAATATGCCTGAATTGTCACGTTCTATGGTGCAAAAACTGATTGGTGCCGGCAATGTCAGTCTGGATGAAAATATTATTACCGAAAATGATTTTAAGGTAAGGTACGGTGATAGCTTTTGTGTGCTTGTTCCCGAGGCGGAAGAGGCAGAACCGCAGCCGGAAGATATAAAACTTGATGTTGTATATGAAGATGATGATTTAATTGTGATTAATAAACCCGCGGGAATGACCGTGCATCCGGCTCCCGGTGCAAGAAACGGAACTTTGGTCAACGCTTTGTTGTTTCATTGTAAAGGGAATTTATCCGGTGTCGGCGGAGTAAAAAGACCGGGAATAGTTCACCGAATCGATAAAGAAACGAGCGGTTTATTGGTTGTGGCTAAAAACGATATGGCTCATAAAGGATTGTCAGAACAATTTGTTAAGCATAGTATTGAAAGGACATATTATGCGGTAGTCTATGGTTGTCCGAATCCAATGAGCGGTATGATTGAAGGAAATATTGCACGCAGTCGTTTTGATCGCAAAAAAATGGCATTAGTTGCAAGCGGTGGTAAACATGCTGTTACTCATTATAAAACACTTTGTACCAATAGTGGGGCAGTGAGTTTGGTAAAATGCAACCTCGAAACCGGAAGAACTCATCAAATCAGAGTACATATGTCATCTATCGGGTGTAATTTGGTGGGTGATAAGGTTTATGAAAAATCAGGCAAAACGCAGATAAAGGGTTTGAGTGCGGAAGTAAAAAGTTTTGTTAATGCTTTTCCAAGACAGGCATTACATGCTGCATCGCTCGGATTTGAGCATCCGCGAGATGGACGATGGATGCAGTTTGAGTGCGGATTTCCGCGGGATATGGTCGAAATTTTGGATCGTTGTGAACTGAAAATGCCTTCTACCGAATAAAGTAAAATCATTTTATATATCCTTTCTGTTGCATAAAAAATAACAGGAGGTGTTAAAATGGATGAAGATGTTTTGTGCGGATTGGAAGATTTTTCTCCAGAAGTCAATTTAACCAGATATTTGCAAAACATCAGGCGTTTTCCGATTTTAACACCGGAAGAAGAATATGCTTTGGCCAAAGAATATATTAAAACAAAAGATAAAAGAGTTTCGTATAAGTTAATAACCTCGCATTTGAGGTTGGTGGTTAAAGTGGTGTCAAAGTTTAAGGGATATGGATTGCCGATGTCGGAAATGATATCTGAAGGGAACATAGGGTTGTTGTATGCAATTGATAAATTTGATCCGGATAAGGGGTTTAGGTTTTCAACTTACGCTTTGTGGTGGATTAGGGCTGCAGTACAAAAATATGTTTTAAATTCATGGTCGTTGGTTAAAATCGGTACTACAGCGGCGCAAAAAAAATTGTTTTTTAATTTACGTAAAATGAAAAATCAGCTTAAATTGACAGATGACAGAGAAATGTCGCATGAAATACTGTACACAATAGCAAAAGCTTTAGATGTAAGCGAGCAGGACGTGACAGATATGAATACAAGGCTTAAGTCACATGACGGTTCTCTTAATGTACAACTTGATAGCGAATCTGATGGTAGTGGGGAATTGATGGATTTTATTGCTGATAGCAAGCCTAATCAAGAGGAGGTTATAAGTCGTAACGAAATTATGAGTCAGCGCAAAATTTTGTTTAATGAAGCGTGGAAATGTCTTAATCCGAGAGAAAAAGATATTTTGTTCAAGAGAAGATTGTGTGAAAAAGCAATAACTTTGGAAGATTTGAGTAAATATTATTCTATTTCAAAGGAACGTGTAAGGCAGATTGAACTCAATTCTATACGTAAAATTCGGAATAATATAATGCAATAGTTGAGGTTGTTTTTGAAAAATGAGTGCCAATATTATTGACATAACAATAATGGAGGCAGTTATGGCTGATGAGGAAAAAACAGGCTTAAATCATAGAGGAGAAGTTACAAACGAACTTCGCAAGGCAAGACATGAGGATACGGCATGTATGTATGATGATACAAGCGGTTTGGTGAGTTATTATTTGTTTGAAGATCGTTTACAGACGGCAATAAACTACGAAAGTCATAAAGATGTACGTGTCAAGCGTGATAAAATTGTGGTTTTAGGGATTAATGTCGAAAATCTTAATCTTTTTGAGAATCCAAATGATATTATTCGTGAAGTGGCAGTGCGTATGAAAATTTATTTGCCGTCTAATTATACACTAGCAAGAGGAATTCGCTATACTTTTTGGTTGATGATGCCAAGACTCAATACAAATGAAGAGATTAACTTAGAATTGGCACGGGTACGTACAATTTTTCGGACCCCGCTTAAAAACAATGAACGTCTGGTAACAAGTATGGGAGCCAGTATTTATGATGGTGAGGATATAAGAGCAAAAGGTTTGGTAGAAAAGGCAATTATTGCCTTGCAAAGAGCTCAATCACAGGGTGAAAATAACTTAATGTTTTATAGTGGTAACTAGTCAAATAGACTTTGCCCGCCACGCAAAATTTTTTGAGCCTTTGCTGTGTAAGTCCCGTCGGCTTTATGTATGATCAGCGGTGGCAAAATGCGAGTAGGGGTGTGTATTCCTTTACGGGCAGTTATCAGTACACGCTTGGCATTTTGCCCACTTTTAGAACAGAGCGGAACGATAGTGATTGAACCGCAATGTCCGTAAAGAGTTGATAAAATTTCATCAATTGCCTCAGCTCGATTAATGATATAAATTCGCCCCTGAGCGCGTAAGCACTTGAGTGCAAGTTTTAACCATTCGGTCAAATCAAAGTTTTCAAAATTATGAGCCGTGGCCTTGCTTTTATTGGGGGAAGGCATATCATCGAGTGCATAGGGTGGGTTGGTTATAACATGATCAAAGTTGCCAAACCACGATGTGTCAGCTTTTCTTAAGTCGCAATTGATATATTTCAAATTGTCAAACCCATTGGCTTTTGCGCTCATGTTGGATAGTTTAACAAGTTCGGTCTGAATTTCAAAGCCGCTAATAATGGCATTGGGAAAACGATGTGCCAAACAAAGAGAGATGGCTCCGGTTCCAGAGCCAAGATCTAAAATTTGTTCTCCGGATTTTATTTTTTGTACGGCAGACGACAAAAGTACAGCATCGCTTGAGGCTCGATAACCGTTTGTCGGCTGAAAAATCTTTATCTGTTTATCAAGCAGATAATCATTAGTATATTCCGGCATGGGCAGCTATCCTTATTTGAGCGATTCAATAAGGCTACCGACAATGTTCATGCTTTGAGTTTCGTTAATAGAACTTCCGGGAACATTAAGTTCTTTTTCGCAAGCGGTCAAAATTGACCGAGAAGTTGTCCATGTGCCTGATTGAAATAATGTGCCGGCGGCTTTCATATCATAAACCTTGTTAAACATACAGCTGTTAAGTTGTCCTATTTTGGTTTGCGGGGTTTTGCCTTCGTCGTTTCCAAAAAGTGAACAAGCGGTCAAAGCTATGGCAAAGCTAGTAATGGTAATCTTTTTAAGCATATTTCTCTCCTTTGTTTTTTGGATATTATAAAAATAAAAGATTAAAGTTAGATTAAACAGAATGTAATGGAAAAAAACACTTTTTTGGTGGATTTTTGAATCTCTCCGTGGTATATAGCGGGCAGAAAATTTTTTCTATGTTGAATAACTTAATTAAGGATATGAAATGTCAGAAGTAAAAATGAAAATGATGGATGGTAACGAAGCGGCCGCTTCGGTTGCCCATCGTATGAATGAGGTATGCGTTATTTACCCGATTACTCCATCTTCTCCGATGGGGGAATGGGCTGATGCATGGTCTGCTGCTCAGCAAAAAAATATTTGGGGCGTTGTTCCTGAAGTTCAGGAAATGCAGTCTGAAGCCGGTGCCGCCGGTGCTTGTCATGGTTCTATTCAAGCCGGTGCTTTGACCACGACCTTTACTGCTTCGCAAGGTTTGTTGCTGATGATTCCGAATATGTATAAGATTGCCGGTGAATTGTCTCCGTTTGTTATGCATGTCGCGGCTCGTTCACTGGCCTATCATGCTTTGTCAATTTTCGGAGATCATACAGACGTTATGGGTTGCCGCCAAACAGGTTTTGCAATGCTTGCCTCTAATTCTGTTCAAGAAGCTCATGACATGGCTGCAATTGCTCAAACTTCTACTTTGCGTGCGCGTGTTCCATTTATGCACTTCTTTGACGGTTTCCGCACCTCACACGAAATCAAAAAAATTAAATTGCTTTCTGACGATGATTTGAGAGCTATGCTTAAAGGTGTTGATTATACATTCAACGCTAAGCATGCTCTGCGCCCGGAAGCTCCGGTTGTTCGCGGTACGGCTCAAAATCCGGATGTGTTCTTCCAAGGCAGAGAAGCTTCTAACCCTTATTATAAAAAGGTTGAAGGCATTGTTCAGGAAGAAATGGATAAGTTTGCTAAAATTTCAGGTCGTCAATATCATGTTGTTGACTATCATGGTGCTAATGATGCCGAACAAGTTATTGTAATTATGGGTTCAGGAGCGGAGACAGTTGAAGAGACCATTGATTATTTGAATGCTGAAGGTGCAAAATTAGGCGTTATGAAGGTTCATTTGTATCGTCCGTTCCCGGAAGAATCGTTCTTAAAAGTATTGCCGGCAAGCGTTAAAGTTGTTTCGGTACTTGATAGAACTAAAGAATCGGGTTCTACCGGTGAACCTTTGTACTTGGATGTTGTGGCTACTTTGTCACAGGCCTTTGCTAACGGCAAAATTGCTAATATGCCGAAGATTGTCGGTGGCCGTTACGGGTTGTCTTCAAAAGAATTTACTCCGGGTATGGTCAAAGCTGTTTATGATAACGGTTTTGCGGCTAAGCCGATTAATGGTTTTTCTGTCGGTATTACCGATGATGTTAATAAAACATCTTTGCCGTTTGATGATAGCAGTATTGATACGGAGCCTAAAGATGTTGTTCGTGCCGTATTCTTCGGTTTGGGTGCGGACGGAACTGTTGGCGCAAACAAGAACTCAATTAAGATTATTGCTGAAGATGCCGGAAAATACGGGCAAGGATATTTTGTTTATGATAGCCGTAAATCAGGTTCAATGACAACTTCGCACTTGCGTTTTTCGGATAATCCGATCAAATCGGCATATTTGATTAATAAGGCTGATTTTGTTGCTTGCCACCAGTTCCCGTTTATGAACAAAGTGGATATTTTGAAAATTGCTAAGCAAGGCGCGACTTTCTTGCTGAATGCACCGTACAGTGCTGAAGAAGTTTGGAATCATTTGCCGAAAGAAGTTCAGGAACAAATTATTTCTAAGAAGCTCAAGTTCTATACCATTAATGCTGTCGAAGTTGCTCGCGAAACCGGTATGGGACAACGCATTAATACCATTATGCAAGCCTGCTTCTTTGCAATTTCTAATATTTTGCCGAAAGATGAGGCTATTACTCAAATTAAGAATGCAATTAAGAAGACCTACAGCAAAAAAGGCGATGCCATTGTTCAAAAGAACTTTGCCGCTGTTGATGCTTCTCTGGCTCATTTGCATGAGGTTAAATATCCTGACCATGTTACTTCAACATTCAACCGCCAAGCTCCGGTTCCGGCCAATGCTCCGGAATTCGTAAAGAAGCTGACTGCTGAGTTGATTGCCGACCGTGGTGATCAGTTGCCAGTTTCTGCTTTTGGAGAAGTTGTTGACGGAACATGGCCGACAGGAACAACTCAATATGAGAAACGTTGTATTGCAACCGAAATTCCGGTTTGGGATCCGAGCGTTTGTATCCAATGCGGTAAATGCTCTTTGGTTTGCCCGCACGGTGTTATCAGAATGAAAGTTGCTGATGATGAGCAGTTGAAAAATGCTCCGGCAACTTTGAAGACCGCTGAATATAAGGGTAAAGAATTTGCCGGCAAGAAGTTTATTCTGCAGATTTCGGCAGAAGACTGCACCGGTTGCGGTATTTGTACTTCAGCTTGCCCGGCAAAGAATAAGGAAGACCCGGCAAAGAAAGCTATCAATATGGATCATATTGAAAACCATATTGAAGCCGAAGTTGCAAACTGGAAATTCTTTGAAACTTTGCCTTATGTAAAACGTACCGAAGTTGTTAAAAATATGCCGAAGACCACTCAGATGATTCAACCTTTGTTTGAGTTTTCGGGTGCTTGTGCCGGCTGCGGTGAAACACCTTATGTCAAGTTGTTGACCCAGTTATTCGGTGACAGAATGGTTGTTGCCAATGCTACAGGTTGTTCTTCTATTTATTCCGGCAACCTGCCGACAACTCCTTATGCCAAAGACGAAAAAGGTCATGGTCCGGCGTGGTCAAACTCTTTGTTTGAAGATAATGCCGAGTTCGGTTTGGGCATGAGATTTTCTATCGACCAGCAGACAGCTTTTGCAAAAACTTTGTTGGAAGGTTTGAAAGACAAAGTCGGAGCAGTTGCTGACAAGATTTTGAGTAACCCGCAGTCTAATGATGTTGAGATTGATGCTCAACGCGACAATGTTAAAGAGTTGCGTGCAGCTTTGGCTAAGATTGATACTGAAGAAGCCAAACATTTGGATAAACTGGCTGACTACCTGATTAAGAAATCTTTGTGGATTTTGGGCGGCGACGGCTGGGCCTATGATATCGGCTTCGGCGGTTTGGATCATGCTATTGCTTCAGGCAAGAACATCAATATCTTGGTTATGGATACAGGTGTATATTCTAACACCGGCGGTCAGCAATCAAAGGCTACTCCGATGGGGGCAAGTGCCAAGTTTGCAACCGCAGGTAAAGCTTTACCGAAAAAAGATTTGGGCATGATTGCTATGTCTTACGGTAATGTTTATGTGGCTCAAGTTTCGGCCGGTGCCAATGACATGCAGTTGATTAAGGCAATGAATGAGGCCGAGGCTTATGATGGTCCGTCTTTGATTATTGCTTATTGCCACTGTATTGCTCAAGGATTTAACTTGAACGACGGTTTGGATCACCAAAAAGCCGCTGTTGAGAGCGGAAGCTGGCCGTTGTATCGTTATAATCCGGACAATATTGCCGAAGGTAAAGCTCCGTTGATGCTCGACTCTAAGGCTCCGTCTCGTCCGTTGTCTGACTACTATGGCAATGAGACTCGTTTCCAGATTGTTAATAAGGCAAATCCGGAACGTTATGAGACCTTGCTTAATAAAGCTCAGGAAGGTGCAAAAGAAAAGCGTAACCTGTTAGAGCATATGGCTGAGTATAAGGTTGAGGTTGCAGAGTAGTCTGCAACCTGACCTAAGGTCAAATAAACCCCTCGCTTTGTATAAAGCGAGGGGTTTGGCTTTTAAAGTATTGTTTGGGTAATAATAAATGTCATCGCTCCAAAAGACTTATGCTTTTGGAGCGATGACAGTTGTTTTTAGGATTTAAAAAGTCATTCCTCGCATGGCGCGGTGCGTCTGTGCGTCAAGGAATCTTGGCTTCAGTGCTTTGCACTGCTTCAATATTCTTAAAAAATTTGTAGATCCCTGGACGATTTTGCAGGCAAAATCGAGGGATGACAAATTATTTTTTAGCAAAATCGAGGTTTACAATTGGTTTGAACAAAAGTTAGGGGTGGTTATTAAATATTGACATTTTTGACAAAAAGTGATAGAGTAGAGCAAAATTTATTATTAACATATCTTATTATGGAAGAGTATAAAATTATTGAACGCGATTTGCGTAATGTAGGCAGGACTATCTTGGTTATTGCAATTGTTGTATTGTTTGTTGCATCATTACACGATGCCCGCAATGTGCCGTTAGCACTACAAATTGGTGAGATAGTGGCAGGACCGGTAGGAATTATTGCCTTGGCATTCTTGGGGGTGAGTTGGATGTATGATAGTAAAGAAGATGTGCAATTACCTTTCTTGGACTATAATGTTCCTTTGTTGATCCTCGCCTGTACAGCATTTTCATCGGTATTGTTGTGCAGTTACGAACCTATTCTGGAGATTGTATGTACATATATATCTTTGATTGCTACAACTACAGAGATTGTCCTGATTTTATCGTATTACTATAAAGAATTAGTGAAAAAGAGAGCCGGAAAATGAAGTAGCAGAAAGCACCTTGTCTTGTAAGAGGCAAGGTGCTTTCTGTATTAGAGGAACTATGTTGACATTTTGTCAAAAGATGATATAGTGCAAAAAATTTTATTATTAACGTTATAATATTAATGATTATGGGTAAATTAGAGATTTTTATTAATGATGTACGGTGTGTCGGTGTGATTCTTTATTGTATCGCACTGTTTGTTGGAGCACTGTTAGCATGTATGATGTTTATGGTGCCGATTGAACAATTGGCAAATGGTATGCAAGTGCCGAAGCCTTTGGAAGTTGTGTTGTACATAGACATAGCAGTGCTAGTTCTGTCTTTGTTCTGGGCAATTTGTGACAAGGAAAGAGCTGAAAAGTATTGTCTTCCAATGATGGCAGCGATAGGGTATTGCTGGTGTTTGGGATATTCCGGAGTTGACTGTTGGAGTTGGAATCTTAACATTTGTGTTATTGTTGCTGCAATCCCGCTGTTTGTCGTGCTGATTTGTTATGTCGGTTCGATATGGGTGCGAGATGCATATAGTTACTGACCTTGCCAAACCCCTCGCTTTGTATAAAGCGAGGGGTTTAGCTTTTTAAAATTTGAAGATCGCTTGACCAAAAGACTTACGCTTTTGGAGCGATGACAGTTGTTTTTAGGATTTAAAAAGTCATTCCTCGCATGGCGCGACGCGTCCGTGCGTCAAGGAATCTTGGCTTCAGTGCTTTGCACTGCT
>JAEEYV010000040.1 GCA_016288295.1 Alphaproteobacteria bacterium | reverse complement strand
ATGATAATCTGTTCGGTAAATCAGGAAGTTTTTAAGGATGTCTTTTCGGATTTTTGTTTTGTTAAGCAAGCCGAGAAAATCAGCAATAAAGTCAGCCCCAAAAGCGGGAAAAAGTGCGGATTCTATATTCGCAAATATAAAGACGAAAAACACAACAGAATATTAATCAGCGGAAGAAATATGAAGGGACAGCCTTTCGGCGGAATGAGCGAGCCGGAATTGGCGGAGGCAATAAAGGAAATAACGGATTAAGTCGGTCGTCGTTTGTTGCCGTTTTATCGGCAGCGGTATATTCAATAAAGCACAATTTTCTGTTGCAAAAAAACAAAAAAATCAATAAGCTTAGGCAAATATCTGTTGCATTTAAAATGTTGTAAAGGATAAGACTATGAGAGATTTTTGCGCCGTTGTTGCTCGTTTAAAAAGCGTATCGTTGTTTGCGGCTTTTTTTGTTTGCACCGTCGGAATTGCAAATAATGCCGCAGCCGCGCCGAAACCTTTAACATAAAATATAACTTCTGATAAGATATGAAAAAATTGATTTTTTTACACGGAGCCGGAGCCGATAGAAATGCTTATAATGATTTAATGAGTAAAATCGCTCGGAGATTAGGAGCTGATTTAGTCAGCTTTGATGCTCCGTTTAAGCATCCCGATAAACCGGGTAAATATAAATGGTTTAATAAGTTTGAAAAAAACGGACGACGTGATGCGGTTGTTGCAGATTACACTTATTCATTACAATACATCAAAGAACAACTGAATAATCTTCACACAGATACCGAAAATATCATTCTTATCGGACATTCACAAGGCGGAGGTATGGCTGTTCATGTCGGTTTAGAAACTGAATTATCTGGCGTTATCAGTATCAATGGCGATTTACCTTATAATATTTCGTATAAAAAAGTAACAAATACACCTATTTACTGGTTGCAAGGCGAAAAAGATACTTATATTGACGACAATCGTAAAAAATCATATCAGCAGATTTTAAATAACAGCAATTTCCATTTATTGACACTAAAAAACAGTACTCATAACGACTTTAATGATGATTTGTTAAAAGTCATTGCGGATAAAATTCCGGATTTATAAAAAACACCACCTGAAAAGGTGGCGTTTTTTATATTGATCGTGTATATGGCACGTTTTAAAGGAAAGCCCCGGTTCCGAGCTCCCATGGTCCGAAAATGCGAACTCCCAGTCCGCTTGGTATTTTTGACGGAATACAACTATAAGTGTTTAACATACACTCGGGTTGGTTTGCCCTCGCGGGTGGGCATGGTCTGCCAAAAGGTAAAGCCGTATTTCTCATAGAGGCCGACCTCGTCGGTGGAAATATAAACTTTTTCGGTTCCGGCGGATTTTAAAACCTCGCAAATGTGGGAGATTAGCTTGCCGGCATTGCGGTGGCCGCGATAGGCTGGAAAGGTATATACAAACCCGATCCACGGCGACAGTTCTGGCGCGTCAATCTCATCTTGCGGCGCCAAGGTGGCAAACGAAACCAGCTTATCGCCGTCGGTCAGCAGATAAACTTCGGTAGCATCGCCGCACATCTGCTTTAATTTGTCATCCTCCAGCCAATCGTGCAACAATTCCGCCGCCGACCAATCGCCTTTACCGATCTCTTCCCGCCAATGCGCCTGATTTTCCGCCTGATAATACTTTATTACCTGCATTTTTGCCTCCTTAACGTTTATCCGTAAGCGCCTTAACATCCACTGCTTGCTTTTCCGCAAACAGCGCATATCCAGATGCCGTGTAGGCTGTACAACCATGCTTAGTTAGGAAAGGAAAATGTTGCAAATTTAAAAAATGTTGCAAATAATGTTGCAATTTTAAATTTGCAGCATTATATTTAAGCTGCATAACAATGAATGGGAACACGAAAAATGGAACAACTAGATTTAACTCCTTATTTATCAGGTGAAACTCTTCGTATTGAATATAAGGATGATAATAAGAACAATTTCAGTGATGAGCTCATAGTAAAAGCGTGCGTCAGCATGGCTAATGCTGAAGGCGGAGTGGTATTAATCGGTATAACTGATGATGGACATGTTTTAGGAAGTAAGCGAGCCTTATCAGGAAACCCTCAGGCTTTAGAAGGAATGATCCGTGAGCGCACTCGTCCAGCCCTTAATACTAAAGCACTATTCATAGATTATAACGATAAAATTGTTGTAATGATTTCTGTAGCAAAAAGTATAGATGTAATTTCGACATCAAGTGGATTATATCTAAAAAGACAATTAGATAGTCATGGTAAACCGCAAAATATGCCGATGTCTATTGATGAAATTCTGCGAAATACAACAAGATTGGGAATGACAGATTTATCAGCCAATGTATTAAGCGGGACGTCTATTGACGATATAGATTTAGAATTGGTTTCATTTATTGCTACAGATATTCTGAAGAGTAATCAAACTCCTGCTGATATTGAAATATATAGTAAAGATCCTATAAATATTTTAAAAACATTAGGATTACTCAATCAAGAAAATAATCCTAATATTGCATGTTTACTATTATTTGGCAAAGAATCTTCTATTCAAACACATATTCCTAATCATTATGTGCAATATCAAGTTTTTGGAAACACAGGAGAAATTCTAAGAAATGAAAAATATTATACACCTATTTCAAAATTGTTTCCAGAATTATTAAGGAAACCAGAGTTATTGCGAAATTCAAATGAAATTTTTGTAAATGGCAGAAGTGTTACGATACCGGAATACGCAGAAGCCGCTCTTAGAGAGACATTTGCTAATGCTTTTGTTCACCGCGATTATACGATGCATTCAGGAATACAAATTCAAGTCTTTTCTACAGAGTTAAGAGTTACCTCAGCAGGAGGTTTTCTTGAAGGTATAAGCATTAATAATTTATTATCTACGCCACCGACGCCTAGAAATCGCCGATTATCAGAGGCAATGATGAAATTAAAATTCGTCGAAACATCTGGAAGGGGAATTGATATAATTTATTACTCTCAGGCAAGATACGGACGTCCAGCCCCGGATTACTCCGCCTCTAATCAAAATAGCGTAATTGTTCGGCTAGTAGGAGGAACTGCAAATATTGAATTTTGCCAATATATTATGAGCCTAGGCTCTCCATCCTTATTTGAAATGCTGATACTTAATGCATTATTTTATCAAAGAAGTATGAATATTAAAGAAATTTGTGAATTAATCCAAACAACTGAAACTATTGCAAAACAAATTGTTTCTGGGTTATTACAAAAAGATTGGATTGAGCTACTTGATGAACATAATCCAATTTACTTTTTGAAGGGAACATTAAAATCAACGGCTTTAAGAGTTACAAAGTCCAACCAAAATGAGATAAAAGAAAAAATCATAGAGTTGCTTTCACAAAATAAATATATATCAAGAAATGAAATAGCCAAGTTGTTAAGTTTGACGACAAATCAGGTCTACAGATTACTATCTTCTCTTCAGAAAGAAGGAATAGTGAAAATTGATGGTAAAAAATGGATATTAAACCATTAAAATGTTGCAAATTTAAAAAATGTTGCAAATAATGTTGCAAATTTAGAATTGCAACATTTTTTGCATAATTATATATTTTTGTGAGACTTAATCAAAATTTCTTATATAAACGCGGGTTGGTTTATCTTCGCGAGTGGTCATGGTCTGCCAAAAGTTTTGTTATGTTTCGACTGCGGATGATAATACTACATCAAAATATTGTTTAAAACGTTTAGGACAAATTTTTTATTATAGGATTGTATACGAGTAAAAGATGCTATATCTGAATTTGTTGATAAGATATTTTGTAATTTGCAATTATATAAAAAACACGATTAAATAAGATATAGAGTGATTTTTATGAGGTAACGATGACAACACATGCTTTTAATTTTACAGGGGGAGAGTTTCTGACGACAATGGGGGCCACATGGTTTGTGTCGTATTCATATTATAACTATATTGACACGAATCATACGAATTGGAACTGTGTGAGTACTTACAAAAATAGAATGTCGGTATATGCCAAAACAAAACAATACCACCGTTTTTGGTTGCAACAGGTATTAGATATGAATCCTAACCAACTGAATAAGAATACCCTTGGTCTAGAAGCACATGAAATTAAAGCAATGGCCAAAGAAATATTAAGCGCACATAAAGTATAAAATATTCAGAATAGGATATTGAGATGATTGATATTAGAGAAGTGAGTAAAATTTTCTTAGATTTTGTATATGAAAACGGTGTATTACCTGATGAAATTATCCGCATTATTGACGATAATGAAGAATGTTCTGATGGCCGGAAATACGTTAAATATGATATCAGCGTAATTTTGAATATACTAAAGTGGAAAAATAGGTATGTGGCCAAGAGCGAAGACACTGTTACATACCAAGAACTGAAAAGTATAGAAAATAAAAAACTACTATTGTCAAAAGAAAATTTTGGGGTTGATACTTATAAGTGGTTAAATGAATCTTATAAAACACTGGAAACACTTATTGATATCCGTAATGATTTCTTTCATAATGTAAGTAAAAAAATGGATGGAGATGCTTTTTTAGAGTTAATTAAAACAATGATTAAAGGAGCTCCAGAGGATTATGAAAGAGAAAAATTTGTTATTTTATTGGAAAATATAAAAAAGAAGGAAGATGTAATAAAGGATTTTGATAATATTCAAAAAGAATTAGAAAATACCAAAGTTGAACTTAATAAAGCTCAAAACAAAATAAAAACATTGGAAGTGGGACAAGGAGGACCAATGGACCCTCCGCCATTAATAAAACAGCCTAATCATGTATGGACAGAGCAAGAAGAATACATTTGTGCCAAAAAATATATAGATTGGTATGTTATAAAAAAAGAAACTACTCCCTTAACAGCTCTTGTTGAAGATGTTAGAAAACTTTGCCCAGATATTGGAAAGAGATCCATGCATATGAAGATGCAAAACATAAAATGGGTGTGCCAGAACTTAGGCATTTCAGATACATCACCATCTAAATGGTTACCGAGCGCTTCAACAAAATGTAAAACAGCTGTTGAGAAAGTATTAAGAGAGTACAAACTTATTTAATACGATTATGAATACTCATTTTTTCTCTTTCCTTCAGAAACTCGATATATCTACGGAGGCCGTTGGAAAGTGCTTTGTTGGTTTTTCCATCCTTATCAATAAATTCCTGATCATGACGGTGTTCATCCAACATTTTTTGTACTGCCGTAGCATCGTCGACATTCCATAATTCGGAATTATTAAAAAACATGGAAGATGCCGTATTTATGGCGCTTTTGTAAGAATTGCACGTATTTTGGGAGTATCCGTTATCAAGCAGATATGCCATAAACTCTTGTTTTTTAGGATGATCATCTTTTCTGATGTATGAAGAATTTTTTGCTCGAGTGCGCGTCATAACCCGAACTTGTTCACCCGGATGCAGGTATTCGTTTTTTATTTCTTCGGATACCAACGGACAGGATTTAATAAAGCTGCTATAAGCTCCGTCCAGCAAATCCCCCATATATATCTGATCATTGTTTTGCGAATCCGCAAAATTAATAATAACACTTAACAAACTGTCAGTTTTAGATAACCAAGCAGTTAATTCCGGATCGTTGCGAAAACTTGTTCGGGTCATTGAAACAATTTCGGAATGTAATGTATCATTGAAATTCTCACGCTTTATCAGAATAGAAGCAAGCAGTTTTGCATCTTGCTTGTCCTTGTCGTCGTTTTTTATCTGGCGTGCAATCATCGAGGGGATTATGCCCTCATTAAGAACGAATCGGCACCAAGATGAACTTAATCCACTGTTTTTCATTGTTTAATCCTCCATATTTAGCTCTATAATATACAGCAAAAATATAAAATGTCAATAATAATAAAATAATAGTGTAAATATTTTTTATGCGGTTTAGTCTTTGAATTTACGTTAAAAATTATTTTTAATGAAAAAAATTTAAAAAAATCTAAAAATACTATTGACATTATAAAAATATATTGTTATATATACTATTATAGTATGTTTGTAGAGGGAGAAAAATATGAGTAAAAAAATGAGTGCCAGAACGAAGTTTATACTTCGGCTGTTGAAAAGAAAAAAAGGTAAATAATTGCAACTTAACCATGGAGGAAAAATAATGGCAAGATTTATCGGTACATTTAAAGAGTTCAAACAATATTTGAACGATTATGTTAAAAATAAGGTTCCGGCCTTAACTAAAAAATTTAAGACCGGGACATGTGAACGTTGCGGACAAAAGGCAGTTCTGGAAGCAGCCCATGTCAGGGGACGCGGACGCGACGTAATTATCAAAGAAGCTTTCGAAGCAGCCGGTGAGTTAATCAGCGGTAATGTGTATGACGTGAATCTGGATACATTTGCGCAATATGTTTATAATGAACATACCAATCCTGATAACTTTCACTTTATCTGCCGAGACTGCCATCGGGAGTATGATGCAAAGAACAGTACAGTTCAAGAAAGCGAATTTGTCAGAGTAAATAAGTTTTAACCATTGATATAAGGAGAACTAAGATGGTAATCACTAAACGCTGGCCGTTTAAAAAAAATAAAACCGGAGCAATCAATTGCTGTAAGTCTAAAGGTGCAGAAATTAAAGACGATGTCTGCCTTGCCTCTGTAAAGCAAGCGCTTTATAAAGGTAAAGAAGTGTTCTGGGCCAATATGGACGATAAAACATTTTTGGGGCGAGACTGGACTTTTATTTTTAATAACCAATATAAAAAATGTTTTTATGTGGTAACCGTGCCTGATGGAAAGCTGACACCGGATTTAAGCAAGGTCAACCACAAAAAAGATTTGGTCGATTGGAATATTGTGGTCGGTTTTTATCGCGATGTTGATTCCGGATTTAATTTTGAACCATTCGGTGTTGAGCGGTTTTTCTACGATGATGACGATATTCGCCGATTTGATGTTTAGGAGGTCGCAACTTGTTCTTAATTTTTCAACTTGTTTTTAAAAAGGTGCTAAAATTGCGAATCGATAAAGAATTATTATAAGTGTAACAACCAAAATTAAAGGAGAAAAACCATGTATTACATTCAAGTTAACGACACTGTTTTGCCAACACCGTATCGCTGGTATCGCGACGCTTTGGCTGATATTGACCGCATCAAAGAGATGTATGGTCCGTGCTGCATAACTATTATTTCCAGAGAAAATTAACGAGGAGGAAACTGTTAAATGTATTCTGATTTTGCCAGAAGAGAGAAAACGCCGCAGGATATTCTGCTGGAAGAGGCTTTAAAAGACGCTCAGGACATTCCGCAAGCGCATACGGATTGGTGGGAGCTTGAAGCAAGTGACGAGGAAATAGATGCTTACTATGATTTAGCGTGGACGGCGGAGTTTTGGCGGAGTGCAACTATTCCACAATTGGCGGTGCTTATTGATACACGCTCGGTTGATATTTTTCCGGATAAAAATGGTAAAACCGCGCTAATGTACGCCTGTCAATATTGTTCGTCGCCGGAAGTGGTTCGCTGGTACTTTAATTTTCAGCCAAATCCGCATTGCAAGGATAAAGATGGAAAAACAGCGCAGGATTATGCACTTGCTAATCCGGTGCTGGCAAAATGCGCGGATATTATCGCGGCATTGCAGTTTGAAAACCTGCTCTGTGACAGCTTTTGGAAAACGGCAACCTTGGAAAATGTAGTCTCCGAACTTTGTGCTGGAAAAGATGTTAATATGCACGGCATAAGCGGAGAAACACCTCTGATGTTGGCTTGCAGATATTGTCACGATTCGCAGGTTATTCAAGCGTTATTGCAGGCCGGTGCCGATGTTAATGCACTGACCGATTTGCGCTTTAATTCGGCGTTAATGCGTGCCTGCCGCTGGAATAATCTTGAAGTGATTAAGTTGCTGGTGCAAGCCGGAGCCGATGTAAATTATGCCGCCGACCGCGGATATACGGCGCTTATGGCGGCGGCGGAGTTTAATCCGGATGCCGAGGTTATCCGCTATCTGGTAGCAAATGGTGCCGACGTTACGGCACGGGATATGTATAGAAACACGGCTCGCATATATTTAAGGCGTAATAAAATATTGGCACAAAACAGGGAAATCTCCGCATTCTTACGCAAATTAGAGCGAAAAGCGCGGTGGAACAATTTTGTGCAAAAAATCAAGCAATACCTAAATAAATAATCTTTTGAAAGGAAAAAATATGGCCCAAATAATCGATATAAAAGAAGTAAGAGAACGTTATAAAATGCGTGTTATCACGGAGCTGTTATCAACTTTGTCACCGCGTGAGGAACGTTGTCTTCGTTTACATTACGGTATCGGTACAAAACAACCGCAGAGTTTAGAAGAAATTGGGGCTGTTTTTAATGTAGAACCTCATCGAATTCGGCAAATTATTGTAAAGACATTATATAAATTACAATATCCGGCACGAATTGCAAAATTGCAAAAAATCGGTTATGACACATTTCTCGATTTTGTGAAAGATTATCGGGTTTTATCACACGAATGAAGGGAACGGATAATGTCTTTAACGCATGATTTGAAATCACAAATACTGGAATATATCAAGCAAGCTATTCCGCAAAATGCAAATATGCCGATAGTGAAACGTTCTGTTCCGGTACCTTTTTTCGGCAATATCGAAAGTGCGGAGGCGGCAACAATATCCATAAATCCGTCTAATTTGGAATTTGAAGATCTGCACGGCAATATATTATCCGGAGCAGAAAAAAGATTTATTGATAGAGAAACTCTAGGAATAAATGACGCTGATGCATTAAATGAAAATCAAGCTGATAAAGTTTATAAATCTTTGATAGAGTATTTCAATGAAGATCATAATCCTTATTATGACGGATGGTTTAAGGCGCTTGATGATTATGCAGGTAGTTTGTTCGGTGGCGTATGTTATCGTGAGAATTCAATGGTGCACCTTGATATCTATCCGTGGGCAACAAAACAAAAATGGAATAAATTGCCCAGATCAGCGAAAAAGGTAGCTTTGAAAGAATATGATTTATTGAAAAGAATATTGTTAAACAAAAAATTTAAGTATATCTATATCAACGGTAAGGAAACCAAAGAACAGGTAGAAAAATATTTTAATATAAAAATCCCTGAATATCAGATAACAAACGCCAAAAGTAAATGTAATTATGTCAGATGTATGTATAAGTATCAATTGGGGAACACATTGTTAATCGGCTTAAGTTGCTATCTGCAAAATTCGTATGAATCAAAGGAATACTTAACTGAGCTTCATAAGATTTTATCGGAGAACATGCCGTAAAGATAAAATACTCTTGCATTTTGCAAAGATATCTGATAGGTATGTAGTAGCTGACCTATAAAGAGTGTGCGAGGGACAAGCCCTTTGACCACACAGCAACCGACAGAAATGCACGGTGCTAAAGCTTGGATGATAGGTGGATTTTGAAGCCTATCGTTATCGATGGGTTATTTTTTTGCTCTCTTTATAGGTTTTGGTTAGATGATTAATTTTATACATTCGTTAATGTATGTATGAAAAAATAATTGTTGTTGACAGATATATTAATTGTTATTTTTGTGTGATATAATGCAATAAATATCAAAGAACAATGTAAAAACAATATATTAGCATTTATTTTGGTATTTAACTTTAACCTAAACCTACTTTTTAAGAAAGGAATCGAAAATGTGGTATTTAATTGTTGAAGGTGTAAAATTACCAACGCCATACTTAACTTATGATGATGCCAAGAAAGCTATGGATGCTTTAAGAGAACAAATGGGACCATGTTGTATGGATATGGTCTATGAATAATTTCGGTTAATAAACCGAAATAATAAAAAACCTATAAAGAGTGTGCGAGGGACAAGCCCGATGACCACACAGCAACCGGCAAGAGCACGGTGCTAAAGCTTGAATGATAGGTGAGTTAAAAGCCTATCGCCTACGATGGGTTTATTTTTTGCCCTCTTTATAGGTTGATTTGACTTTAATTTAACTTTTAAGGAGAGAAAAATGATTACATTTCGTGCGGCGCCGAAAGAACCGCTAAATAACGAGGAAATCAACACGTTGTTTGCTAATATAGACTTGGTTATGGCTAACGTTGACAGGATTTTGCAAAACGATGCTTATAGGAATATCCGCGTCAAAGGTACCGGAATCGACGGTATTTATATCGGCCATATCAATTTGTTTTTAGGTGATTTAATCCGCCTATGGAGCAATGGTAGTCCGTGGCAAAATGAGGGGAAATATTATTACCATTTGGGCGGCAGTCCGCTAAGCGGCATGAGTTTTTGCACTTATTGGCAAGACGGTAAAACCGGTTGCGATAAAGGTATGCCGTCTTTTTGCACGCTTTTGAAGCCGGCCTGCATTGTGGTTAAAGACATAAAAGATCCGGAACACACCATCAGTGTACCGTTTCCGCAACGTCAGGTATCGGAATTAAGTATAAGTGATTTACTGAATATCTTGCAATAAGAGGAGTAACAATGAATACTTTAAGCAAAAAGCAACAATGCAAAAGCGTGAGAGATAACGCGGACGTATGGCAAAAAATCCAGCATTGGCGATGGCATAAAAACCACCGAAATGCCCGCAAAACAACACCATGGGATATGCTTGATTATATCAGCGGCGATTTTGTGTTTAACCTGTTGTATATGATGATTTATAAACGATTTGTGCGGTATTTTGCTTTTGATTATCACCGTATATTTTTGCTGATTGAGCAAATCAAAAAGATAAATCCGCCATTGCCACCGCGTAAGTTGAAAGCAAAAATCAACATTTTGTTTGACGGCATAGAAACCGAAGAAGAAGTCTTCACTGCGTTTCAATTATTTAATTATCGCACGGAAATAAAGGACGATAAGCTCATTATCCGTAATTCTGATACGGATGACTATTGCAATCCTTTATATCCGGAACCGCCGGAAGAGCATATATTACCGTATTATGTGCTGCAGAATTTTTTGCTTTTCCGCGCGGCTGTAACCGATTGTGCCTTAGGTAAAATTCATAATAATCTGGATTTTTGGATATACGCCTGCCGTTATTTGCTGATGGACGACAAAGAATTTGCGCACTTCTGCTACGGTCCGAACGGCCAAAACTTTCCGTATAAAAACGAATAATATGAAAATATGATTCCATAAACACGTCATAATTTGGCGTGTATTTGTGTTTTATTGTTTTTATAGAATTTAATAACCCAAACATGGAGAAAGACAATGACAGACGAAATATCTAAAGCGAAAATCGGAACAATGTCCTCAATAGTTAAAGCCTTTTATCACGATTTTATGCCGATGATAGAGCAAATCAAAACCAATGTGGCAACACTTCATATCAGCGAGCAAGATAAAGAAACTCTTAGTCGGATTAACGAACAATTACGGCAAGCCGAGAGTTTGCTCCGGCAACTCAAAACAATTTCTGCCAAACGGACGAGAGAACAAACAATTAACACTCTCAAAGATATGTTAGTTCCGGGAGAAATCACGACTTTTCCATACACTTTGCAAGGTCCGATAGCGATTGTTTCGGACAATGGAAATTATGTGCGCTGTCCGGCTTGGGGAACAGGCAAAACCATCATAAAATTTGATAAAAACTTTGTTTATATGAAGTCAGACACCGCCGGCAAAGTGGATTTATTTAATGCCGAAGGTATCAAAGTTATGGAAATCGATGAGGAGAAAATAAAATGATAAAAACCGGATTTATATTTGTGGATGAGCTAAACTGCCTAAATTCCGGCGATTTAATCTCAATTCAGGGAAATTGCATGCAAACAGAACAGTTTGTTATCAGTTTAATGCAAGGGATATTGGACCGTAACGACGGGTATGTTTTGCTTTTACAAAAACGTAATTTTGATTATTTTACGGGTTCTATCTTTAATGAATATTCAGCCACATCAGATAATGCGTTGGTTAAAGATAGAATTTCAAAAGATCGTATTCTGCCGCGGGGATCACTTTTCAACGATGCAGAATTGCTGCAAAAAAGCCTTTCCGCGTGGTTGGGAATGGATAAATTCAAACATTTGCAAGATAAAAAACTGTTGGCTATCATTACACCTATATATAAATTGCGGCATGATATTACGGAAGAAGAAGCAACGCTTATCCTTAAAGATGCGGCGCAAATACTTAACGTTCCGGTTATTTGTTGGCAAAAGGACTCTTCCGACATTCTGCTCGCTGCGGATATGACTTTCAAGCTGTCAGCCGTAAACGGATACAAGGAGCCGATAGATATTGAGGCTGTTAATCCATCTGGCAATACGGTTTTGCAAATTCAAGCAAACACATCATCGTTGAAATATACCGAACATCTGAAAGATTATCAGAAACTATGGTTTTATGAGGAGAAGGACAATGAGCAATAATAAAAAAGTAATTATTAATACGGAAGTTACCGGTTTTTCTCCGAAAGATGGTCATAAACTTGTGGAAATTGCCGCTATTGAAATTGATGAGAACGATATTCAAACCGGAGCGGTATTCCATGCTTATATAAATCCGGAGCGCAGGATTCCGAAAGAAGTTACGGCAATACATGGTTTGGATTATAAGTTTTTGAAAAATTATCCGCCATTTGCAGCATATAAAGATGAATTTTTGCGTTTTATTGAGGGTAAAGAGATAATCGGGCATCATGTTCAGTTTGATATGAACTTTATCAATAATGAGGTTGGTTTTGAGCTTCCGAACAAAGTAACCGATACTCTAGAAATAGCACGAAAAGCATTTCCGGCTCAAAGGAACAATTTGTGCGCACTGAGCGAACGTCTTAATATTAAAATTAAGCATTCGCCTTACAACGGCGCTCTGCTTGATGCATTATATGCACACGAAGTTTATAAAAGGCTGAAAACACTCCTGCTCAATAAACGAAAGGACATACAATGACTGAAGAAAAACTTTTACCGCTGCATCAGGCAATCTTGGATGATGATGTAAACGCTTTCAAAAAAATATTAGATGAAACCGATGACATAAAATCCCTGATTAACGAAAAAGATGAAAAAGGCAGAAACGCTATATTCTACGCGGCAAGAAACGGACGTATAGGTTGCTTTAAATGTATTTTAGAACTCGGTGCTTCTTTAGATTTTATTGATCCGCAAACCGATGATACTTTACTACATGTAGCTTTTGCTTATAGTAGAGGGCATAAGCTAATAGATTATTTAATAGATGAATGTCATATGGATATTAACGCCGTTGATAGAATGAATCTCACGATTTTAGGCGTAGCAATGCTGTTTGCAGATATTGATGAGGCATGTTGCTTAATATGCAAGGGAGCTAAAAATGTCGGAGATATTGGACATTTGGAAGTTCTGTTAAAATATTTACCGCTGGAAATTCAACGGTTGAAATTTAAGGCCAAATACATCGCTCAAAACAAAAAAGAGCGCAATGATTATCAACGAGATATTGCTATGCTTGAAAAATTTTTGCAGGACAATCCTTTAAATTAAAAAATTTTTACTCCGGTTTCGGTTTGATGACCTTGACGTCGTCGCCCCAAGTGTATAAAAACCAATCCATTTCCATTTTGCCGCCGGCTCTGAATTTAACCGTCAGCGTGCCATCCGGATTGCGGGTTAATTTTTGTTTTGGATGAAAAATAAAGTTTTCGGCCTCGTCGGCCACATCGGCACTAAATAGCCATTCCACATCAAACGGTTCTTCGTGAAAAGCGCCGAAAGATTCCAAAGCATAGGCGTTCAAATCAAATTCGGAACTGTCAAAAATATCCGGCAGAATTTCCACGCTTTTAATACATTGCAGCGAGAAATTGTGCGCTTTGCCGTTATCATAGCCGTCACTGTGCTTGGCCACCAAATAATGATCGCGCTGTCCGTATAAAAAACCATACGGAACGAGCCTGTAAACATGACTTTTGCCGGAATTTTTGGCTTCATATGCCATTTTAATATGATGACATGATAAAATAGCTTGGCGCAAAGTGTTCAGAATATTTTTATCAAGCTCAATTCGCGGCCCCGGGCGCAAAACCAGACCTTCGGATTTCATCAATTCATCGGCATCGACTTCGATTTTGGTCTTATGCTCCGGCTTTAAGAGGTTGCGCAACTTGATTTCAATTCTGGCGAGAGTATCGGCTTTCTCCTGCAAATTGCTTTGTTTTAGGTTATCAATGGCGGTTTTAAACACGGCTAACTCTTCGGCCGAAAACGAAATAAAACTGTTCAAGCTGCGCTGAGTAATCCGCCAGCGTTTGGTACGCTCACCGGTAGCAACTTCTTCCATTTGCGGAAAATAGTTCAACAGTGCATCACGCATACGCTCGGCAGTCCTGCGTGAAACGTTGTATTTACGCTGAATATCCTCAAGCGACAATCCCTCGCTGGATTCCTGCATTGCCATCGCCAAATCAAACAAGTCATACATTTTTTCATAATTTGCCATATTAACCCCCGCCGGATATTGTCGTATACACGCTATCCGATAAAATTTAATAAATAGTGTATTTTCAAGCAAAATATGACATATTTTGGCGTATATAAGATTTATAAATAAACAGAATTTTGATTGACTTTGAATATCTGTCGGATAGACTGAAAACCAGTGGTAAGGATTAAACTTAATAAAGAAGGGGGAAAAGATGAGTAAATCAGTTGATATTTATACAATAGAAAAAATACAAGAAGGTGTTAAAGACGGATCTATTGAACTTCCTCCAATTCAGCGTGGCTTTGTATGGAAACCTTACCAAATAGAAAATTTATGGGATTCTTTGTTACGCGGTTTTCCTATAGGTTGTTTTATCTGCAAAAGAAATGGTGAAAAAATAGAAATATTAGATGGTCAACAGCGATTAACTTCCATTCTTCTTGGTCTTAACTGGGAAACCGAAAATGATAGTAGCAAGTATGCTCAGAGGATTATTGATATGCAAAAAGAAATGAAAATCTTTTTAGATATCGAAGAAAATCAGCAAGATGAGAAAGACCACAGAAAATACAATACCCGCGTTATAACAAAATTTCATCCGTGGGGATATCAAAAAAGTCAGAACTATAAAATTTTAAGTTTCGATGATATTAGAGATGCTAAACAGGCTATTTATAACTGCATTCCCGATAATAAAGACAAAGAAAAAATAAAAATTATTTACGATAACGAGAAAATAGAGGATGTATATTTGGATAACAAAGCTTTGCAAATACTCTTTGATTATGGTTTTCCTTATGACGGCATAAAAAATAAAGATGATTATATCCTATTGAAAGACAGTTTTAAGGATGAATACAAGGAAAAATACTTCACTTATAAAAATAAAGAGGAAAAACCAATTTCTGATTTTTATAAAAAAATATTAAATACATGGGTTCCTTTTGTTTTTATTGATGAAGATGAAGGCCAAACAGAATATGCTCCTAAAGATAAAACCAGAGAAAATATTGATAGTGATACTGACAAAGACTTAGATTCAACAGAATATTTATTCACGCTTATTAATCGCGGAGGTACGCGTATCAGTAATGACGACTTGAATTTTTCTTTTATTAAAAGCAAATTGTTGGAACAAAAAACAGATGGACGTAAGGATATTGAAGATATAAATGAAGCTTGCAAAAATGCAGGTATATCTCCCGCTCGCTTTGTGATGATCTGCTACTTTTTACTCAATAACAGTCATTCTCTCTATATCAGTCCAAGATCGTTTAAGAACGCATTAAAAACCGAAAATAAACGGGATGATTTTATAAAATTTTTGAAAGGACAGATTCATTGGTTAGAAAATAAAAAACAAATACCGCTTTTAAACGAAGCAATGGATTTAATGGTATATAACGCTAATAATAAAAACGGTATCCCTTATATTTGGTTCTTAGATATACTGCAACAGAATATGTATTTAACATTTTTAATGTGTTACTTACTCAAAAAGAGAGATGAGGGAAAATTAAAAAATATAGAAACATATTTTATCCCGATTATTACAATCATATCGGTGTTCGGATATCAAAAATATCAACAACAAACTCAAAAAAAATTAGTCGAAAGTTTTGTAGATAAAATTGAAAAAGAAAATAAAGTTTGTGATTTTAGGAACATTCTTGGAGATTTCTTTAATGATGAAGAATGCAAAAAATTAATGCGTATCCCTCTTAAACCAGAGGAAGTTATCTGGAAAAATGAAGAGTTTTTTGAAAAAGATTTCGGAGATTATATAAAATGGGAAAAGAATCTTTTACTTTACGCACAACGGAAATATCTGACAGAAAGATTTAAGAATGAGCACTTTACTCTTGATGATATGAATAGACCTTTTGATTATGACCACATTTTCCCAGCGAAAGAAGGACGTTGGTACAATTGTAAAAATTGGAACACTATCGGAAACTATCGTGCATGGCCATATGGTGATAATCGTAGAGATCAAGATGATGCTCCTATAATTAAATTTATGTTGGATAAAGAAAATGAAAAAGAGAAGCAAATAGCACTCCTAGAAAATTCTTTCTGTAGTCATTTTGCCGCTGCTTTTACTAAAATAGGTGAAGATATTAAAAGCAATAGAGAAGAAGCTGAAAAAATCATAAGAGAGAGAATTTATCTGATATATAAAGAGTGGTATGATGATAATTTTAAAATATTAGAAGATATTATAACGGGTAATGAAGAGTAAAAACAAGTGAAAAGACTAGCCGATGTATCTGTCAAAATCTGATTATTTAATGGGACTGGATTGCATAAAGGCTCTATGGCTGAAGAAAAATCGCAAAGAAATTATGCCGGAGTATGATGAGGCAACTTTGGCCACATTTGATATTGGTAACCGGGTGCAAGATTTGGCTCGCGATTTTTATCCCAGTGGTATTATGGTTGAGGCCGAAACATGGGATGTGGAAAACGGCTCGATTTTAACCAAAGAATTAAGTGAAAAGCATGATGTATTGCTCGAAGCGTTTGCCAAGCTGCCGAACGGATGTTTCTGCCGGATCGATATTCTGGTTAAAAACGGCGACGCATGGGATTTAATAGAGATAAAATCGGCAAGTTCTGTTAAAGACTATTATATTGACGATTTGGCTTTCCAAAAATATGTGTTTGAAAACGCCGGTTATCCGGTTAAACGTTGTAAAGTGTTGCACCTTAACAGTGACTATGTTCGCTACGGCGCGCTTGATGTTAAGCAATTATTTGCCGAAGATGACGTTACCGACGCCGTGTTGCAGAAAAAATCTGAAGTAGAGATGTATGTTAAAGGCATGCTTTCATATCAAACAATGCCGGAGGAGCCGGAAATTCCGCTTCATTCGAGCTGTTCCGATTGTCCGTTTTACGGTTATTGCGGCAAGGATGTGCCGCCGTATTCCATTTTTGATTTGCTCCGCGCCGATAAAGCAGATGCGTTTTTTAACAGCACTCACTCGTGCGATATTAAAGATTTGCCGCTTGAATATTGCACAACCGATAAGCAACTGATAGACCGCGACTGTTTCTTAAACGATAAAATCCACGTCGAAAAAGAAAATATCAAGGAATGGCTCAACAGTTTGGAATATCCGCTGTATTATTTGGATTATGAAACGGTTATGCCGGCCATTCCGTTGTTTGATAACACATCGCCGTATTCGCAGGTTCCGTTTCAGTTTTCACTGCATATTCAAAAAACACCGGGCGGAGAATTGGAGCACATAGAGTTTTTGCATCAAGAACGCTCGGATCCGCGACGTGCTCTTGCCGAAGCACTGGTTAAAGGTTGCGGCAAAAAAGGCTCGGTTGTTGTATATAATCAGCAATTTGAAAAAACGCGCAACAAAGAGCTAGCCGCATTGTTTCCAGATTTAAGCGCCGACATTTTAGCTATTAACGAACGTGTGGTTGACCAGTTGATACCGTTCAGAAACCGCTATTTATACAGCCCGAAACAAAACAGCTCGGCTTCGATTAAATACGTATTGCCGGCATTTTCGGATTTGTCTTATAAAGGTATGAATATTGCCAACGGCGGCGATGCCATGAACAAATATTTAGCATTCCTAAACGGATCTCAATCCGAAGAAGAAAGTAAGCAAATGTTTGCCGATTTGCTCAAATATTGCGGACAAGACACCTACGCCATGGTGCTGCTGATGGACGTGCTGTATAAGTATGCCGACATAAAATAAAGGCTGATGCTACTTTATTTATTCAAAACACGAAGCGTGCACACATCCTTAAGGTCTTGAATTATATATGACCTTTTTTCATTTGGGGCAAATATAACCCCATTGCAGTGCCAAGCATATAGCGGATGGCACGGATTTCCGTCACCGGTCAGAGCAATAACTTTATAGTTTGGCTTTAAGTCTTTTATTGTTTCAACAATGTTTTTAAAGCATGTTGTCAAATATTTTCTTTCTTCAATACAATTGCCGAAGGCAAGAAGAACATCTTTATTATTTTTGACTAGCTCACGGATATATTCGCAGTTTTTCTTCATTTCATTAGCATTAAATTCTTTTTCACTTGGCAAATTAGAAACTTTTGGCGTTCTTTTAGGATACAAATTAATCATGGCAAAGCTGTCATAACCTTTATTATCACGAACAATGCGAAGAACTGTATCTATTGTCGGATCGGTCTTTTCATCACTTGCAGTGCTTGGATTCACACCCAATACTACCAATGTCTTTTTTCCGTTTTGCTGCAAAACATAGCGATAATTTTCTTTATCTCCAATCATTTTTGGAGCTTTACCTGTTTCGTATTTCATAATTTTCTCCTTATCCTTGTTTACTTTTAGCGATTTTACCTTGTTCGGTAATGTGAATCAAGCATAATATCCAATTTATACCGAGTGTCGATGTTGTAAATTTCTTTTAATTTTTGTACATTATATTCATGCGCCAAAATCTTTTTATCGGCCATTAATTTAAATGTTCCGCCTTGTCGATAATCTTTTGAAACCAGGGTAATCCGGCCGCGCGGATATTTTTCATAAGGCGCATTTTTCAGTTCCGGATATTTATGCAAAACTTTCGGCCAACATTTAATATGTTCAAATGTTGAATCATAATACATGTCAGTATGATTTGCATCATCAATATCTTGAGTAAAACAGACCAACGTTTGTTTTTCTCCGATCGATATAAGCCAAAAAATTCCCACTTTCGGTCGCATTGTTTTCATTATCTTTTCTCTTCCCAAAATAATCCGGTGGCCCAATCAAAATGCAGTTTAATTATGCCGCAAAAGCCACCGGAATTGCGGGCGATGATAATTTCACAAATGTTTTCTGTTTCGTCGCAACGTTTTTGCCACTGCCGCACACGTTTTTGATAATGTTCCTCGGATTCTTTTTTGCGTTTTCTCGGCTCCGCAAATTGAATATAATAGCTTTCGCGATACAAAAACATGACATTATCCGCCGCGTTTTGATTGCGCATAATCCCGCGAATATCACTCATAAGCGGGTGTTTATCGGCTCGGCTTTCCAACTCCCGTTTCAACTGCGAAAGCACCACAATCGGCACGTTTAACTTTGTTGCCAAAGTTTTAAGCTGCATAACTATTAAGCTGTAATCTTCTTTTGTTTGATATTCTTCGCCCAAAAGTTGCAGATAATCAATAAACACACAGCCGATTTGTTTCTGCCGGGCGATTTTTTGCAATTCTTGAGCAATACCGTCAACTTCAAATACATCAATCAGATAATAAATCGGCAATTCCTTAAAAGCGCGCTCGGCTTTGCAGATTTTTTCAAAATTTTCTTCCAAATCCTCGCCAAGGCGTAATTTATACGCCGGAATTGCGGTTTGTAAGGCCAATAAACGATTGGCAAACAATTTCGGTGCCAAATCCAGGCCGATATACACCACACATTTATCATCTTCGGGATTTTGTTGATGCGCCAGATAAAAACCGGCGGCGATATTATACGTCAAATTGTCGGCCAAAGAGGTTTTACCCATTGCCGGTCTGGCGCCGATAATCGTCACTTCGCCGGCTTTCAAGCCGTCTAATTTATAATCTAAACAATCATAACCGGTAGAGATTCCACATAATTTACCCGGATTTTGGTATTTAAACTCCAGTTCTTCCACATATTCATGCATAATTTCAGAAATATGCTTGGCCGATATTACCGTATCGCTCATTTTTTACTCCCACAATAAACCATTCATTCAAAACAGTTATATTATAAGAGTTAAATACGACAATTTTTGACGTTTTTAAACTAAAATAAAATACTACAGCGCCGAAGTTTTTTTAATTTATATATACATTACCAAAATCAAAACCCAATTATTAAGTTTTTTGTACTTTATCGCCTAATTTCCATAAAAAACGGTCTAATTGGGTAAAATTTAATCCAGTTGATAAAGACAAAATACGCATAAGCTTGTAAAATTGCGGGTAATTTCTCAAATCTATTGTTCTTATATCCTTAAAATAATCAAGCAAGTCAAAAACTTCTTCATTTTTCGTAAATGTCCATTTATTAATAAATTTCTCTAACGTTTGTTTCTTTTTTAATCCATATTTGGTAATAATAGTTCCGACTTGACTGTCATATATCGGAAATAAAGCTATACCTTCTCCTCCTACTGAACTGTATTCACTGTGAAAAGCTAAAAATTTAGTAGCGAAAGAATAAGGCGTAAATTCTCGGCTTCCCGGTTCTGTTAATTGTATTTTTTGACATAATGCCTCATGAATTTTATTCAAAGAATCATCACTCAACGGCTCTTTTTTACTAAGAACGTTTTTTATAAGTTCCGCGCTTTTTATAAATTTCATTGTTGTGGCATAAACGCGATCAGCCCCCATTCTGGTGCTGCAAAAAGAATTTATGAGCGTACAAATCAGATACATATATTCTTCTTCATCAAACCGGTCATATTTTAAATATTTTGCGAATATTTTACGATCAGCTTCGGCCCTTTTTTTCTCGCTATCTATTTTTTTACCATCTTTGATTTCCTCTATTGCTTTTGTAAATTCTGATATCAAATATTCAAGATCATCTTTATTCATAAAAATCCTTTCTAAAAAACGTTTTATTAGCATTGATATGTTATAGGATTATAGTAAATTGCATTAAGACATGCAATTTTTATTAAAACTTCTTCACATACACCCGGGTTGGTTTGCCCTCGCGTGTAGTCATGGTCTGCCAAAATGTAAAGCCGTATTTTTCGTAAAGGCCGATTTCATCAATGGAAATATAAACTTTTTCGGTGCCGGCGGATTTCAATCCCTCGCAAATGTGGGCGATTAACTTGCCGGCGTTGCGGTGGCCGCGATAGGCCGGAAAGGTATATACAAACCCAATCCACGGCGTGAGTTCCGGGGCATCAATCTCGTCTTGTGGCGCCAGAGTGGCAAACGAAACAAGTTTATCGCCGTCGGTCAGCATATAAACTTCAGCCGTGTTTCCGCACATCTGCTTTAATTTGCCTTCTTCCAACCAGTCGTGCAACAATTCGGCCGCCGACCAATCGCTTTTGCCGATTTCCTCGCGCCAATGCGCCTGATTTTCCGATTGATAATACTTTATTACCTGCATTTTGCCCCGTAGTTCATAGTTGCGATATTTGCAAACTATAAACCTTTAAATATCACTTGCCAAGTACATAGTTCATAGTTTTGAAATTTTAAGACTATGAAGTTATAGGATATAAAAAATATTCGGCGACCGGACTTAAATAATGTAGATATTCGGGAATTTTTCTTGACTTTTCGGGAATTATTCGGTAATATTTCGGTAATAAAACAAAATGAAAGGATTTTGCCATGACGAAAGAAAAAGGATATGTTTATATTTTAACAAATCCAAGTTTTAGGGAAGATTGGATAAAAATAGGAAAAAGCTCTCGCGAAGTTGATGTTCGTTCAAAAGAATTAGATAACACAGCTGTCCCTTTACCATTTGAAATATATGCTACAATCAAAACATCAAAATATAATGAACTTGAAAAGCACTTACATGAAATTTTAACTGATTTAGCTGATAAACGAATTCGCAAAGGTCGTGAGTTTTTTAATATAAAGCCAGCAGACGCATTAAAACATTTAACTCGTTGTGCACAACTAATAGAAGATGCAGAATTAAATGTTCCAGATGATATTGATAAAGCTTCTATTGTTTGCGATGCCAATAAAAAGAAAACTATCCATTACAAAGGAAAATATACGGTTAATACTGACCAGATATTCAAGTTTTTACGTGATTCAACAGATGCTAAAATGATGGTTTTGGATGGCAATCGTTACATTGTATTATCTGGTTCACGCATTGACAGTAAAATTTATAGTAATCGGGATTCTGTGAAAAAATTGCGGGATAGTTATGCAAAATATATTGTGAACGATGTAACAACAAAAGATTTAGAATTTACATCGCCTTCTACTGCAGGTGAGTTTGTCGGTGGTGGAGCTTGTAATGGTAAATATTATTGGCGTACTGAAGATGGAAAAGCGTTGAATGATTTCATTGAGTATAATTCACAAAATAACTAAAGGGCAATCGGTCAGTTATATTAGCAAAGGATATTAAAATGCCGAATATGACAGATATTACAATTACGCCGGATATGCTTAAGAAAATAGCAGAAATTGATGCTTTTAACGGGGCGTTTAACAGCGGCGGTATAAAGATTAATCCTGATAAATTAAAAGCCATGAAGCGCATTGCGACGATTGAATCTATCGGCTCGTCAAATCGTATTGAGGGCAATAAATTAAACGATACTGAGGTGGAAACTGTCTTTAATCATATCAACAAAAAGTCTTTTCAAACGCGCGATGAGCAAGAAGTCGCCGGCTATGCCGATTTGCTTTCAACGATTTTTGAGAATTATAAAGAAATCAATCTGTCCGAGAATTATATTCGGCAGTTGCATAAAATCTTGCTTTCGTATTCAGACAAAGACGAGCGTCATCGCGGCGAATATAAAAAAGATTCAAATCGCGTGGCAGCCTTTGATGCTGACGGTAATGAAATCGGCACAATTTTTGAAACGGCAACGCCTTTTGATACGCCACGCTTAATGCAGGAATTGGTCGACTGGACGAACATCAATTTTAAGGACGGCTATTTTCACCCGATTATCACCATCGGCGTGTTTGTGGTGCATTTTTTATCAATACACCCGTTTACGGACGGAAATGGCAGACTTTCACGCGCTTTAACGACAATGCTTATGTTGCAAAACGGCTATAATTATATGCCTTATGCCTCAATGGAATCAATTATTGAGGCCAGCAAGGACGCATATTACAGGGCTTTGCGCGCTACGCAAAAGACAATTTGGACCGATAAGGTAAATTATGAACCGTGGCTGACATTTTTTATTACTTCGCTTGCCAAGCAAAAGCGCCATTTAGAAGATAAAATTGCTTTAGCTTTGAAAGCGGACACAACGAGAATAAGCAAAGCCGAGCAAGCCGTATTATACCTTTTTGAAGATAAAACAAATTGGTCTGTTTCAGAAATGGCAGAAGCTTTAGGCAAAAACAGCGAGACCGTCAAAAAGACCGTACAAAATTTGGTTAAAAAGGACTTGCTAGAGAAACAAGGCTCGACCAAAGGCACATACTATATTTTGAAGAGGTAAAATGCGCTAGCACGTTATTGCACTTGTAGATTGTGACTGCTTTTTCGTTTCTTGCGAACGGAAAGATAACCCCGATTTGCAAGGAAAACCGGTGTGCGTGATGACCGGCGGTGGGTCAAAAGGCATTATCGTGTCGCGCTCAAAGGAAGCCAAGGCACTCGGGATTAAAATGGGCCAGCCGTATTTTCAGGTTAAGCCGAACTTTCCGACCGCGATTTGTCTTCCGGCCCGCCACCACCGCTATACCGAGATTTCCAAACAAGTGATGGACACCATCAAAACTTTCAGTCCGGATGTGGAGGTGACTTCGGTTGATGAGGCATTTGTTGATTTGACTTCACTTAACAAGGTCTATCAATGCACTTATACCGACATCATCAAAAATATCCGCCAGACCGTATGGGATAAGGTCGGCATCCCTGTATCCATCGGTCTGGGAACGTCCAAAACGCTGGCGAAATTGGCGAGCGATAAGGCGAAAATGAGCGGCGGGATATTTGTGATTCCGCCCGATAAAATCTTGGATATTGTAGGTAGCATGTCGATTGAGGACGTGAGCGGTATCGGGCGCAAAAACAGCGAGCACATGAAGTTCAGCGGGATTTTTACGATTAAGGACTTTGTGGAAAAAGAGAACGGCTGGATACGGAAAGCCTTCGGAATCAACGGATTAAACCTAAAAAGCGAGCTGACCGGTATTGCAACATCTTTGGTCAACAACGAGCCCACCGCCCCGCAGAGCATACAGGTAACGCGAAGTTTTGAGGACTTCACGCAGAGTTTGGCGTATTTGCAACATGAGCTGAATCGGCATGTTCACGAGGCATGTCAAAAATTGCGGCGGTGGAACGGCTTTTGCCAAGGGGTGGAAGTTATGCTCCGCACGAAGGACTTTAAATATCTCGCCATTGAGGCGAAACTGCCCAACCCAACCAACGGCGACCAAGAAGTACGCATGACCGCTATGAGCCTCTTGAAACAACTCTACCGGCCGAATTTAATTTACCGCTCAACCGGCGTAACTCTGACACATCTGACCTACGGCGAAGTGCAACAATCGCTGTTTGAGGAAGTAAAACCTCATGACGACAAACTCTCGCATTTGGTGGATGAGCTGGAAGCCAAATTCGGCAAAGGGATTGTTAAGACCGGGGTGTAGTAATTTTACTATAATTTATTTAGAAACATATACATCTTTAGAATCATTTTTATGTATTTTTCCCACATAAAAACGACATTTTTTAAGTTTTTCCCGCATATATAAATTAAAGTATGTATTTTCTATTGACTAACGAAAATAATCTGCATATTGTAAGCGAAATTTTGTAAAAGAATGATAATTTTACGAGGACTGAATGTTAAAAAAATTTTTGATTTGTTTACTAAGCATTATTCTTTGCTTTTGTTGTTATTACGGTTTTATTTATTACAAACAAATTACAGATAAAACAAACCCGAATTTAGTGGTTACAAATTTTTCATTTCAGAATGTTATTGATAAGGCTAAACAATTATCAAAAATGCCTTATGCTGTACCAGATACAATTGGCTCTTCAGAATTGTTAAATTTATCGTATGACCAATATCGTGATATTCGATTTGTAAGAGAAGCGGGGCCTTGGTATAACCAAAAGCTACCGTATGAAGTTCAATTTTTTCATTTAGGGAGTATTTTTAAAATTCCGGTTAAAATAAATGAGGTTGTCAATAACGTTTCAAAACCAATCAATTTTTCAGCCAAATATTTTGACTACGGAAACAATAAATTTAATGAAAATGATGATGAAATTTTAGGTTATGCAGGTTTTAGAATTCATAGTCCGCTCAATACATCAGCATAT